>JAGOHK010000026.1 GCA_017996175.1 Leptospiraceae bacterium | reverse complement strand
TTTAAAATTCCTGTCATACCCACAAGAAGATTTCCAGAATCTTCCAAGTGACGAATCATAAAGTTTTCACGGATAGTATTTTCCGCAACCACGCCTTTTAATACAAGTTGGTTGTCGTGGTTCATAAATGCTACCACGCCCGCTTCCGAACGATTGATTCGTTTGATTACATCGTTTAAAGTATCATCTACGTTATACGGAATTAAAACCTGTGTTGACTTCTCATCGTTCTTTTGAATCGTAATCGTTCCAGAAATTGCGATCGGTCTATCTGCATCAAGCGTTGTGCGACCTGTTACGCGGTAAATGGCTGTTTTGTCGTTGATTCCATCTCCATCTGAGTCATACTCTGCGTTAGAGTTAAGAGCAAGGTCACGAGGTTGGAAGAAATTGAGATTTGTTTTTCCATTCATTCCAAATCCGTCTTTGTGGATTTCGTTGACTGTATCTGTGAGGTTAATGGCAAATGTATCTACATTGTTAATTTTTTCACGAAGAACAAAGTCGCGGACTTCGATTAAACCTTGCAAACGACCACTTCGGAGTAATACGTCTTTGCCGTCACGCTCCCAAACGAGTTTTAACTTTCCTTCGTTCTCAGGGTTGCCGATCATTTCAACATTTTCTTTTTTAGAGCCTTGGACAAAGATTTGTTGCCCGATAAATACCATGAACTCGTCTTTATCGCTTCTTCCAATATTGATATCTACTAGCTCAGATAATTCTTGTAATAGTCCATCTCGTTTGTCGTATAAATCATTTGGTCTATCGCCTAGCGCTTCTGCTTTTTGGATCTTTTCGTTTAACGCGCGTATGCTGTCACCGTATAAATTCAGTTGGTTGGTTTTGGATTCTACTTCTTTATTTGCTTGGTCTTGGAGTTGTGTGAGCTTACGGTAAGTATCCTCAATTCGATTTCCAAGTCCGATTGCTTTTTCTTTTACAACGGAGCGGTGAGCACTTTCGTCTGGGTAATTAGCAAGCTCTTCCCAAGCTGACCAGAATTGATCCATTTGTCCACGAAGAGTCATTCCACCAGGCTCATTAAAAATCATTTCGATTCGATAAAGATAATCATTTTTCGCAGACCAATAATCTTTATTCGAGCTAGTTTCTTGGATTCTATCGTCTATAAAGCTGTCTCTAATTCTTTCAATCTCTGGAACTTTAGAGCCTTGCCCGATTTGACCTGCTACCATCGCGCGATTCAGAGACGGATCATACATCGGCTCTGCTGCTGTGATTTGCACACGTTGACGCGAATAATTTTTATTATCCGCGTTTGAAATATTATGACCTGTAGTATGTAGAGCTTGCTGATGAACGGATAATCCTTTTTTACCAACTTCTAGACCTGAAAATGTAGAACCCATAATTTTTCTCCTTATGCTCTCATGTTTAACATTACGTTAGTGCGTGATTTTGATTTGCTGTTGTCGCCGTACAATTCGGAAACAGGTGCTTCGCTTGCGGTTTTTAATGCGTCAATCGAAAGAGTAAATATTTCTAATTTCGATTTTAACAATTCTTCGTTGACTGTGATTTTTTCTTTTAAGTCCATTACTACAAATTTTAAATCATTTGTCAGCGGTTTGAATTTAGCAAGGGTGACTTTATCCAAACGGTTTAAAAATTCTGTGACTGTAGGAACTACTGCTGCTGCGTCTTTCTCGCTAGCAAAATATTCATTTAGAAGTTTCGTTCTCTTAGCCTCAACATTCGTCAGTGTATTCATCATCATCGAAGTCTGTTTGGTATAATTCTCCAAATGTTTCCCATTGGAACGCAGGATTGCTTCCTTCTTGCTTGTCTCCAAGATCAGTAGGCTTTTATAAATACTAATTTCTTCTTTAAACGCAGCTTCTAATTGTTCTAATTTCATCTTCACAGTACACCCTTTTATTTTCAATCGGCGTCTCGCATGATAAGATTAGGCTTTTTTAAATTTATTTAAAGGGTTTTCGTCGTTGTTCCGACAAACTAAGCCTTATGTCGCATTCAGAAAGATTACCACCGATAAACACCGAGGACACCGATAACGAAACGATGTTAATTTGATTTATTATATTCTTCTCTGTTTCATAACGAGCGTCGTTTAGTGCCATATTATTCAATTCCAAAATCATAAAAAAAACATCGTATCTTTTATCGTTCTTTTTATCGGTGTTAGCGTTAACGATCGGTGGTAATCTTTAAGAGGTTTCTACTTAACCGCAAAAATAGAATGACAGGCAAATAAATCCGTTCATATTTGATCTTTGATAGTAATCGAGGCGCTAAGATTTTCTGTTCTGGAAGTGGTATTAAACTAAGTAATCATAATATAATGATAGCTAGAGTAAAAAATCCGAGTAATTTTAATTTCAAAATAATTACTTTTTTTATGGGATAACTATGAAAATGAATTTAAAAATCGCAATCTTGTTAATCTTTTTCTTAAGCTGTAAATGGATAGGAGATAATTTAATTGAGCCTAAACTTATTATTAACGGCATAGAAATTGAAAAAAAATGGATACAGGAAATAGAAGATTCCACAGGAAAAAAATTGGAACCGTTTACGAATAAAATATATTCCGTGGATAAAGCATATTCTACAGTGAGTAATGTAGAAACTCTGCCTGATGGATTTCAAATTACCCGGGTTGAGAAGAATAAAGCCTATACAATTGTTCGAGAAAATCAGGAAAGATTCTCTAAATTAGGACTTTATATTTATATGAGACATCTCTCATTCGATCTTACTACTTTCAAAGTTGATAAAAAATTCCAAATGTTCTATGATATAATTATTATTAAAGCTACTGATCAATTTGAAGTTGTAAAATATGAAGAAACTAGTGGTGGAAATTATGACATTTCAAATGATCGGGTCATTGAGCAACTAAAAAAATGGAATCAAGACAGCCCATTTACTATTATTGTCGCAGATTACAATGGGGTAGAGGCTGATTTTTACAAATTACCAAAAGATTTGAATCAATTTGCAAAAGATATATACAAATTCTGCCCGGACACAATTGAGCAAGGTTCTGGATCAGAAGAGGAACTAGTTAAACATTTTTTAAATGAAAAATCTTTTTGGCTTTGGTGGGATTAAAGCACGATTAAGTTGAATTAACCTAACTACGCCAAAATCTCTTTCAAAAAATTCTTGCGGTTAAGATTATTTTGCCACTGTTTGTGCCTCTTGACAGATTCTGTTCGTTTACGATTGTTATTTAAAGATAAAAAGCGTTTGGTCAGAGCGGAACCGAGAGATTTCATAAGAGCATCAACAGCTCTGTGAATAAGAACATCTTCGTCTAAAAAAGTTTCTTCTTTCATTTATAATAACCCTTCCCTTATAATAAAATCTTCCGGCTTTAAAGCAAGCATTATCTTTTGCCAACCCATCTGTTTTTTTCACTAAAAATAGAATGACACTAAAATAATTCCGTCCATACTTGATCTATGATAGTAATCGAGCCTGGTTTTTTAATTAATTCTTCTCCCCTGGTCAAGACCTATACTTTGGATGAGTTCTTTGCACTTCCCGAGCCAAAAGATTTTTCTAAAATGGAATTGATAAATGGAGTATTTTAGTTGAATACGACAAAACCACCAAAGCTGACACTTATGAAGCGTTAGGTGTTAGAGAATTATGGTTAGTAGACGCTGATGCTAAACAAATTGAAGTTCGTGAGAACATAAACGCAAATACAAAATGGGATAGAAGAGTCGTTTATGAGGAAGGAGATATTTTAGAATCAAAAGTAATTGAAGGATTAAAAATTTCTATTGAGGAAGCGGTAAGTTAGGACTTAGAACGATTTCCAGCTTATCGAAGACAAAGATAACAATATCGAATAGGCTCTAGCCAAACAATGCAAAACGCAACCAATCAGCTTATTTTTTGCGGATAACTTAGTATAACTCCAAAATTTTTACCTAAAGTTTTCTTATTTAATAATTTAATAGCTATACTTCAAATCAATCATTTACCTTTCTTTCAGTAAAATATATTTTCAATTCATTAGTGGACTCTTGCATTTTGCTTGAATAAAATGAAGAAAGAAGATTACCCAAACCAACTCTTTTCCTTGCAAATTCTTATTTCCAAATAAGATAAGGCTTAGTGAGAGTTTTATTTCTAATTCTAAGTTTTTTTATTTTTTCTCTTTCTGCACAAGAAGAAATTACTCTTACACCAGAAGAGTCTTATAAATCGGCACTAGGAAAGCAAGTTTACTTCTATATAGACAAAACTCATATTTTAACGATAGACGATATCTCTAAAAAGGAATTTGAAGGTAATTTTCTATTATCCACCAAAGAAAATCCTCAATTCGGATATACTCAAGATACAATCTGGTTAAGATTTACACTCAAAGATAAAAGTCAAATAGAGAGAGATTGGCTTTTGGAAATTGCATATTCCGGTTTAGATCTAATTGAATTTTATACAAATAAAAATAATGTATGGGAAAAAAAAGTATATGGCGACTTACTACCATTTTCCGCAAGAGATTTTGATTATAGAAATTATTTAATAAGATTAGACCTTCCTAGAGAAGTATCCCGAACCTATTTTTTAAAAATAAAAACTAACACTTCCTTTGTAGTCCCATTGTCTCTCTATGAATCACAAACAATTCTAAAAAAGAAATTTCTTGTCGAATCACTCTATTTCTTTTTCTATGGAGTGCTCGTTGTAATGATATTTTACAACGGTTTTATATTTATTACATTCCGAAGTCCTAGTTACTTTTATTATTCGTTTAGCACTTTCTTTTTATTATTATTTTATCTAGTTCATTTGGGACATGGATTTCAATTCTTTTGGTCAAATAATACTTTTATCCAAAACTATATGGCTCCTATTAGCATTTCTATTTCTTGGATATTTGTAATGGAGTTTACATTTCACTTTTTAGATTTACATAAAATTTCTAATCGGCTATATAGAATTATCCGCTTATTGCAAATAGTCTCTATATTACTATTACCTGCTCTTTTTTATTCACAAATTCTAGTCAATAAAATTATAGCCTTACTCGGAATTTTAAATTCGCTTTTGATTTTTATAGCTGCGTTTACAAGTTTAAAAAGAGGACACAAAGCTGCACGTTTTTTCTTATTCGGTTGGGGTATATTACTAGTAGGCGTTATCTTATTAACCCTAAAATCTATAGGAATTCTTCCCACAAATATTATCACAGCTAACGCCATGCAAATTGGTTCCATGGTTGAATTGGTTTTTTTATCGCTTGCACTTGCTGAAAAATATAGATTTATCCAAGAGGAAAACAATCAAATACAAAGTGAACTCTTAAAAAATCAGATCAAACATTCAGAGACACTAGAAGAAAGAGTAAAAGAAAGAACCCGAGAATTAAATAATTCACTGGACTCAGTACGAAGGGCAAACTCACAGTTAAATGAGTATGCAGAAAATTTAAAAATTCTAAATGCAACAAAAGATAAGTTTTTCAGTATTATCGCTCATGACTTACGAAATCCATTTATAGGAATAATAGGATTATTAGATTCCCTTTTAAAAAATGTAGAGAACCCAGAAAATAATTCGAGAGAGAGAAATATTACCCGCATAAAAATGGCAAAAAATTCTTCCAAAGCGGCTTATACTCTTTTAGAAAATCTACTCCAATGGGCAAAGTCGCAAAAAGGAGAAATGCATTTTAACCCTAAAAACCTGAACCTTCACCAATTGATTGAGAAAACAATTCCAGTTGTAAAAGCTAATGCACTAAAGAAAAATATTACCATAGAAGAAAATTTGGTTGGAGATGAAGTTGTTTTTGCTGATGAAACACTTGTGGATATCATTCTACGAAACTTAATATCCAACGCAATTAAGTTTACCTATCCAAATGGAAAAATTACTATTTCTACAGCTAAATCAAGAGAATATCTTTCCATCTCAATTAAGGATAATGGGATGGGAATTTCTGCGGATAATATAGATAAACTCTTTAGAATTGAATCTAAATTCACTCGTTTAGGAACTGAAGACGAAAAAGGTTCGGGACTTGGACTCATACTTTGCAAAGAATTTGTAGAATTACAGGAGGGTGAAATCTGGGTAGAAAGTGAATTTGGCAAAGGTAGCGCGTTTACTTTTACTTTGCCTCTAAGCAGATAAAAGCTACTTTTTGTGTTTCTTCTCGAAATGCTTTTTTACTTCAGGGTATTCCATGAACTCATAAATATAATCCGGTCCATAATCTACGTACAATTCCTCACCTGCTTTAACGGGTCTAATCGTTACTATCTGCACAAAAGGTGGTTCGCAAATTTTATGATACTTTACATTTTGAAATTCTTTTGGCGCATAATTGATAATAGTCATAACACTTCCCTCTCGACCATCAATCACTTTATAACCATTGGAATGTTTAGTTACACAATCGTCTAAACCCATCAAATACTGCCACTCATTTTTTATAGAAAGTTGTATATGCTCTTCTTCGGAAATAAATCGCCCTGTATAAGGACCGAGTGTCTCGTCTTTCGGGAAATCTACTTTCGCAAAAACACCATTACCCGCTCCTGGGATCATAGATTTTTTAATCTGTAAATCCTTTTCTCTGTAGGATTCAATTTTAAATACGGGAGGTTTTAAACTAGAAGCTGAGCAGTTAATGATTAAAAAAAATAAAATTAGTTGGATTGATTTCATAGTATTTATCATAAAGAATTAATAGTAACCGTTTTATAAACAAAAAAAGAGTCAATCGAATATTACTGTTATTTTCTAATGCGACTTTGTCAAGTCGCATTAATATGATTTAAAAATCCCAGTTCTATTATTTAAATCACTTTACGCAAAGAAGGAAAATTATGAAAATGAAAGCGAAATTTAGAATATTAGAAAAAGCTAATAAACAAGTAAATTCAATAGCCTGCGGCAGCAAGCCCACCGCTAGGTGCAAACCTCAAGTGGGCGCTGGAACTCACCTTGCGTAAGGTGAGTTTTTAGATTAAGAAAAATCTTATTAGTCTAGTTTACTTTTAAACCTATTTTGATTGCGGATTCCTTTGGCTTTCATAATCGAAACAACTTTAGAGGCAATGGATGGAAACATACTCGCAAGTTTGGCTTGAAATCCCCTTGAGCGCGTAATGGTTACTTCCATTTTTTTCTCGCCAATCAAATCTACGATAAGAGCCGCCACTTCTTCTGCGGATAATGCATTTGATCCGCTAAATGTAATCGCTGCCTCTTCATAATCTTTCTGCAAATCAAGCATAGGTGTCGCTACTGCGTCCGGGCAAACACAGGTGACATGCACATTGTATTCTTCCAGTTCCATCGCAAGTGCAAGTGTAAAACCACGCACCGCAAATTTCGAAGCAGAATACAAAGCAATTCCGGGTACGGGGGAAATTGCTGCAAGAGAAGCGATATTGATAATATGCCCATTTCTTTTTTCCACAAAGTATTTCGCAGCAAGTTGGGAGCCTATCATCGTTCCCTTAACATTCACATCTATATGAAAGTCTATCTCTTTAGAAGTCGTATTTACAATATAGCCGGGCATGAGAACACCAGCAGAATTTATTAGGCAGTAAAAAGGTGCAGCCTGCGATTTTGCTTTTTGAATTATTTTTTCCCAAAGCTCAATCTTTCGCACATCGAGGATTTCTGTGATCAGCCTGTCTTGGTACTTGGAAAATTCAGATTTTAACTCTTGCAAAGAACTCTCGTTTATATCCGTTGCGATTACAATTCCACCTTCTTCCAAAAGAAGTTTCACAATTTGGATTCCAATTCCACCCGAAGCACCCGTAACGATAAATGTTTTACTCATTTTGTCCTGCACAAAGATTTTTTTCTTTCATAAGATACTACCAATTATAACTTAATTCCAGAATGAAAAACTTTTTGAATAAAAGAAAGTAAAAAAAGGAAACATTGTGAAAATACTACATACAACTGCCGAATTTTTTCCTTATATCAAAGCCGGCGGGCTATCTGACATGTTATCGTCTTTAAGCGAATACCAATCAAGGGAAAATGAGATTTTTGTAGCACTTCCCATCATTGGAAAAATGAACCAAGAGCCAAATTTCACCGGAAAAGAATTCGATTGTATCGATGAATCTGTTGCTTATCATTCCGATGCATGCAAAATTCTAAAAAACTCCAAGTTTAAAGAAGCGATAGACGGCACACGTAAATTGTATTTTTTTGACTCACCCGTATTTCGAAATCTCCATAACATTTACGCAAACCCCCATGAACATTATCATTTTGCTGTATTTTCTTATGCCTGTTATCACTTAGCTTTAGAGTTAAATATTGATTTGGTGCATACTCATGACTGGCATACTGCACTTGTTAGCGTACTTTGTAGTACGCAACAAATTAAGAAACCAACCTGTTTTACTATTCATAACCTCGCTTACCAGGGAGATCATCCAGTTGATATGTGTAGATTTTTACGAATTGATCCATTTTACTTGGACTTAAAAATTTTTGACCATTTAAAAAAAATCAATTATATGAAAGCCGCACTCTCTGTGGCTGAAGAGATAACAACTGTTAGCCAAGGATATAGAGATGAAATTTTGACAGAACCAATGGGAAATTTTCTATCGTGGTTACTTAAAGAGAGACAGACATCTTTAACAGGAATTCTAAACGGAATCAATGAAAAAGAATGGAATCCAGAACTAGATCAAAAAATTTATAAAAACTATTCTGTAGAAAATGTATTGGAAGGAAAAAGAATAAATAAACTTGAATTATATAAAGAATATGGACTTTCTGTAGACTTAGACCGCCCACTCATAGGACTAATAGGGCGGCTAACGCATCAAAAAGGATTTCATACTTTTTTAAGTTCTTTTTACCAAAAATGGAAATTACCTTTTTATTATTTTGTGCTCGGCAGTGGCGATCCACAAATCGAAGGAGCACTTTTTCATGAATCCCATCATTCGAACGGAAGAATTTTTTTCTTTAAAGGTTTTAATGAAATCCTCGCTAGAAAAATTGAAGCAGCCGCTGATTTCTTTTTAATGCCTTCTTTATTCGAACCATGCGGATTAAACCAAATGTACAGCCATGTTTATGGAACGATTCCAATTGTATCTAGAGTCGGTGGTCTAAAAGATTCTGTTATAGAGTCCTGGGATAAAAAACAATCGACAGGCTTTGTATTTGAAGCAGGAGAAGAGCATTCTCTCAATTATGCGCTTGACCGTGCATTATCGCTTTACTTTGACCAGGAAGAATTCCATGAAAAAAGAAAACGCATTATGAAATTGGATTGGAGTTGGAAAAACGGAAACTCTGAATATTTGAGTTTATATAAACGGGCTATTCGAAAGTAAAAATATATCATGTATAAAACGCTTCAACTCAGTTTACTTTTTTTCCTAACTCTTCTTATACCGAACCATAATTACGGAGATGGATCAAAACGAAAAGATTCTCTAAAAAATAGAAAACAGCTTTTACGAGAAACAAAAGTAGAAGAAGGAAAAATTTTCTATTTAAATAAAATGATTAGTATAGAAGAATATGAAAAAAATAAGAAAGAAGAATTAAAAGTTTATAAAGATGATTTAAAGTCTCTTTACAAATTAGAGTTTAACACGCATTACACCAAACATTATAATATTGCTCATAGATGTAACCAAAATCAAAGTAAAACAATGGATTCTTATTTAAAAGTTTTCTTCGACGATATATACTCTCGTTATTTTATTTACGAACCTAGGTTTACTCTACGAATTATTTTTTTTAAAACAAAAGCTGAATTCATAAAAGTAATGGGTTATGATACTTACGGTGTGTATTTTCCTGAGTCAGATGAATTCTACACCGCAACAGAAAGAACTCTTTACACATACTGTGGCTCGGGAGATGGAACACTCTGGCATGAAATGATTCATTCTTTTGTTGACTTAAACACTGATTTTGATGTGCAACAGTGGTTCAATGAAGGTTTTGCATCTTTCTATGAAATGGGAACTGTACAAAATGGAAAATTCATAGAAGGTTATACGAATTGGCGACACCCGGAGTTACAAAGGATTATCCGCGAAAAGAAATTTACACCTTTAAAAAAGTTTTTACTAAGTGAAGGTATGAGGGAAGATTACGGTTATGCGGCAGCCCGTTTTTTATTTTGTTATCTATGGATGGAAAATAAAATGATTCCATTTGTAAAGTCCTATATCTACGAACTTTCTCCCAATTATTCAGGAAAAGAATTAGGAGTAAAGGTTATTCAAAAACTAGAAGAGCTCACAGGAAAATCTATTGACCAAATAGAATCTGATTATATAACTCTTGCACTAAAGCATAAAAAATATGAAAAATTAAATCAAAAAAAGTGAGGATACTTATGAATTTACCCAGAGGAAACAGTTTATCTCTTATAACTGGTGTAGTAGTTGGAGCATTATATGGATTAGCCTGTCAGTTTGTATTAAAAACGGAAAGTCTAAAAGATGTTTTTGGGATCATGACCATGGGATTCGTATTTGTACTTCCAGTTTGTCTAGGTGCGATTACTGTGTATTTTGCGTCAGATTCGGCAAGATCTTCCTGGGCGTATCGAATTCTAATGCCATGGGCAACTGCTTCCTTATGTTTACTACTGGCTATGATTACTGGATTAGAAGGCACAATTTGTTTGATAATGACCATCCCAATCTATATCCCACTTGCATCTTTAGGAGGAATACTAGCAGGAATATTTTTTTCGGTTGTAGACTCCAATCGAATGAACTCTTTTGCATTAGGCGCATTATTATTTATGCCATTTATTGTAAGTGGAATTGAAGAGCGTTATCCGCTAGAAGATTTAACGAAGCAGGTGAATACTTCGATTGTAATAGACAATTCCCAAGCAGTCGTATGGGGGCAAATCACTAGAATCCCCAAAATCACTGAACCTCAAAATAGTTTTTTTTATACAATGGGATTTCCTAGACCAGTAGAAGCGACACTTTCCCATGAAGGGATTGGCGGAATCAGAGAAGCAAAATTCGAAAAAGGACTAATGTTTTTGGAAACAATTACAGAATGGGACAATGAAAAAAAACTGACCTTCACCATTAAATCAGAACCTGCAAACACACCTTTAACGACACTCGATAGTCATGTTGTAGTGGGAGGTCGATACTTTGATACACTTCTTGGGGAGTATGAAATCGAAAAAATTAATGAGAAGCAAGTGAGGTTACATTTATTTAGCCGCTATAGACTTTCTACACGTTTCAATTTCTATGCAGAAATCTGGAGCGACTTTTTAATGCGTGATATACAAGAAAATATTCTACGAGTAATCAAATCTAGATCCGAAAAAATTAGCCGGCTATAGAACCAAACGAATCCAAAGCATCTCCGCCAATATTTTCAATGGTGGCGGAGCCTTGTTTGATAGGAATATTTGAAATTGAATCAAAATCCACAGTGGAACTGAAACTTAAACTTTCAACTAATACCCGTTTGTTAATGAGAATAATCCAGGGGAGTGCCCAACCAAAAGAAATTATAAAAAATCCTACTGATTTGAAAAAGGTTACACACAATTTGCCGCCGGTCAAATCTGAGACTGTTTTTCCGTTTTGAAAATAATAACTATTCCAAAAGAAGTTATGAACATTCGCTTTTAACCAGAAAGAATAAATTCCGAATGTAAAAAAACTAAACGCAATACCTTTTAAATAAATCCAAAATAAATCATCTGTTTTTACTCTTAAATCAAAAGCATGATTTCCAAATAAAGAATTCTGAGCTATGTAAGTAGTAATGGCAACTAACGCCCAAGGAGTATACATTCCAAAGGTAATAAGCGTTAGCCCTAGAGACTTTGCAAATAAAATCGTAAACTCTTTCGGATCTCCTAAAAACTGAAAGCGTATGCCGTTAAATGAAGTCCGACTTAACCGAAACCTAAGAGAACCAATGATAATAAAAGGTAAAACTGCAAACAGGATTATATAAACAAAGAGTCCGCCAATAGTTGATCCTACTTCCTCTCCGAAAATTTTCTGAAATATTAGGGTGATAATTAATTGTACAGTTCCAGCTACCAGAAGAATTCCAAACGCTTTTAGAAATCCAATAAACTTTTCTTTCCCAGTCGCGTGATAGTCAAAACTAAATCCTTGAAAGCGAGTAGCATTATACAAAAACTTTGTTAGGTCTACTTTTGCCCAAAACCAATAAATACCAAATGAACAAATAGTGAAAAAAGCATTTTTCAAAAGAAGGATAAAAAAATCTCCTCCATCGGCTTTAAAGGAAAAACGATTCGGAGCGCTCACTGACACTTGGGTTATTTCATTCATATCATCCTCTTTGAAATATTCCTAGTTATAAAAATTTACGAAAACAATTGAGTCAAGAAGCTTTTTTATTAACTCACCTTACATTATCATTTCTTCACAAAAAAAATGACAATGTAAGGTGAGCCCAACGTCCGCGTGAGGGTTGCACCTAGCGGCGGGCATGCTAAACTCAATGTTGCTTCCGAGTGGGCGCAACATAAGGCAGGTTATTGATTCTATTAGTTTATTAGCATTCTCTAATATTCTTAAAACCATTTTCTGTTCCTGAAATTATCAATTTTGCGTAAGGTCAGTTATTAAATTAATTGTAATTTCATTCCAAGAAAAAATACTCAGCCTAGGAGTCTTATAAATGAAGAAATTTCTATTTTCTGTTGTTCTACAAGTTTTAGTTGTGATGTTTGTATTTCCTTTGATTCATTCCGAATTTAGAGTAAAAGGAGATTTTAAAGATGCGATCATTATCGTTTTCGTTTTCATTGCATTAAATTTTGCCGCGCGCAAATTAATTCTTATCTTTACTTTGGGGATTGGTGCTGTTATCTACTACCTCACGTTAGGAATTGCGGGTTTGGTTTTAAACGCAATAATCATATTTGCAATAAAAGGCTTGTTTCCGGCAATGCTCAGTGTTCCTAATTTTACGACAGCCCTACTCGGTGGACTATTTTTGGCTATCGCAAATTACTTTGGTGAGCGGTAACTTTATTTGTCCTTTACTTCATACTGAAAAAGCAGGGGATCAGCGACATTATTCGCTCGATCCTTTGCTGTAGCGGTTACTGTATGTTTGCCTATATCTTTCATTGAATCTGGATAAAATATTTCTCTAAGCCCTGTCTCTGGATCTAAATCTAAATAGGCTTCTTTATCATCTACTTTTACTTGCAAGTCAGAAATTCCAGTTCCAGTATCCGATGCAATTAAATATATTTTAAATTCACTTCCTTTAAATACATGATTATTTTTATGACGATAAATTCTTAGAGTTGGTTTTGCATAGTCGGAAAGTACCGCAAAATTGCCAGTAGCCTTAATTCTAGCGCGAAAGAATTTTTCGGTCGTATTAAAATATACTCCCGGAAAATGTTTCATGATTTTTCCTTTATTAGTCAATTGGTAAAGTCCAAATTTCTCAACGTTAATTTCTTTATCTAGTTTAATATACAAATCATAGCCAAGATTAAACTCTCTATAATCAGGCTCAACTGTATATACCTCTGATTCTAAATTTATATCTTTATCCAAGATTTTTTGAACACCACTCTTCTCTATAAAAAAATTCCCTTGAGTAAAAATAGAATATGCCGGAAAAAATGCTTCTCCTTTTTTATCAGGCGTTGCAATTGTCACATAACTATCGTGTTTTAGATTGAATTTTCTTATTTCTCCATCCGGGTAATCTGAAGTATCCAAAGCGGCTTTAATTTTAATATTCGCTGGATTTTTTGAAATCCCGAAAAGGGAAAGGCTAATTTCATTAGTCCCTTCTTTAAATTTTTGAGAACTAATAATTCCTGCTCCTACTTGTTGGTTTTTGAAACCGAGTAGAGTATTTCCTTCTTTTGTATGAGTAAAATACTTAAATGGTTTCCCATTCATTCTACTTTTGTAATTATCCAAAACGAAGCAGGACTTAAACGTATGGAGACTCGATATTTTACTAAAATTTATTTCCTGTAATTCAGAGCCATTTAATTGTAAAAGGATTTTCTGAAATCCGATTCTATTGCTACGTCCAGAGGTTTCACTTCCATAGACACTAACACTCACGTCTCCCTTAATTTTGAGAATTTCTTCTTTTAATGGAACTAGATTTTTTTCTTTGTCTAATTTAAAGCGGATAGTCTTAGTAAGGTTTTTTCCATTGATAAAACTTTTATTGTTTTCAGGTACAATATCGACTGCATAAACATTGATTCCTCCGAAAGCAAAATAATTCAAACCAAACTCTGCTGGGTTGTAATAGATATTATCCTTAAAAATTTCTAAGTGTAAATGAGAAGGACCAATCCCAGTATCACCGGAATATCCAATTACATCTCCCTTTTTTACCCTGATTTGTTCGGAAGTAGTCAAAGTGTATTCAAAGTCTTGTCGTCTTTTCTTTTTTTCTAATAAGTCTTTATCTTGGATGGATGACCAAACGTTATCCGCAAAAGCACTCATATGTCCATAACGACTCATATATCCATCGTCATGTTGGAGTATAATTGCATTTCCAATGGAATACCGATAACTTTGTAGTTTAACGATCTTTCCATCTGTCATAGCTAGAAGCGGAATACCATTCTTAGCCTCTGTCGCAAAATCCTGTCCCGTATGAAAATGATAATAACGAAATTCCCCAAAACTTCCTGTAACTAATTTATCTCCAAGTATTGGCCAACCATATTCTGGCAACTTAGGATTTGTTTCAGAAGAATTATTTGTTTCGGATAATAAACTGTAAGCGCAAATGAAAAATAATACTGTTAAGGAAATAAAAAATACTTTTTTAAAAATCATATTAACTCTTTAAAACGATGTATAGTGAAATAAATAATGTCATGGTGAGCTAGTCGAATCCATGCCTGCAATAAAAGAGTAACCCTTCGACAGGCTCCGGGAGACAGTTTTATAAAACTTTATATCCAGAAATTTCGACTAATTAAAATTTACAACAGAATATTCACCCGTCGCGGATCGGAAGATGATAGTTTTTTGCAAACTATCAAATACGATTTTATTTTCAAGAACCGTATAGCTTTTTACAGGTGTAAATGCATCAATGCTAAAAAAATAAAAATCTTTTGTGAATTCCGAATAGGATATAATTCGTTTGTTTGTAATCAAAGCCCCAGTTTTGTCGAATGCTGCGTGACTTCGAACATACTCGCCTGTTAAATCAATCGTCTGCCATTCAGAAGAAGAAATTGTATAAGAATAGATTTTTCGATTTGTAATCACAAATAGGATTGAATTAGAAATCGTATAGGTAATATTCTCGTCGCTATATAATGGTTGCCTTGCAAATTCAAATGCGTTATTCGAAATAGCGAGTAAATTTTTATTTGTTATAATTAAAGCCATATTTCCAAATTCTTTCGAAACAGAAATAGTTTCTCCAGTGAGTTTATACTCGATTTGCCTCCCACCGTTCACCGAAGCAATAATCTTTTTTTCATTAGCCGTAAGATCAATCACTGTGCTCACAACATGTTCTTGTGTTAGATTTTTTATCGAATCCTTTTGATTTACTATTTTAGTAGTGGAATCAGAAAAAATTTCGATTGAGAGGATTAATAATAGGATAAATATTCGAGTCATAAAACGAGTCAGTACGGGTAGAATATATTCTACCCCGATTCATTATTTGTTTTGGTTATTTACCACAACCAAGGGTTAGCGTAAATTCCATCTGTATAAAGAATCGCTGTTTTGTTGTGCCTGTCAGGATGACCCGGTCTGAAAGGAATATCCTTACCATCTATATCTTGTTTCAACTTTGTTCGTATAAAGTTAGCGACTCCAGAATCATTCTTTGCGTTTACTAATTGATAAAATTCCAAAACCATTTTTCCGTTTGTAGTGGTTGTATTTGCGTAAGAACCTCTCCAAAATAGATAAATCACGATTGCATCGATTTTAGTTTGAGAAAGCGAAACCGTAATATTCTTTTTCATGTTCTTAATAATAATATTCAGATCTTGACGAAGATATTTTTCTACTTCCGCATTTCGCTCTTCTTGTGTAGCTACTCCACCGCCTGAACTAGTTCCAAATCTAGATTTCAAACTTTCGATTTCTGCCTTGATTTCTTTTGGATGATCGTATCCTTCTGCTACTAATTTTGGATTTGGGGCAACTAAGTGACCGTATCCGAAGATGTAATTGCTATTACCATCCAAGTAAAGATAATCTCGGAAAGACTCTAACTCCTTAATTGCCTCAACTGCCTTATCAGTAAAATTAAAATTAGCCGGTGAAATATCGCCCGCCTGTGGAGTTGCACCAGATAAAATTGGAGTTTTAGAAATTCTTTTAAGAAACACAAAGAATCCACTGGATAAAGAAGTATTAGCCGCACCTGGTGCAGGGGAATACAATGCAATAGCCTCTTGTTTTGGAATGTAAAGAAATTCTGCAAATGGCGTATTCTTACACATAAAAAAATCACCAAGTGCAAGTTTTTCATCGGGTTTGATGATGAGCGAATCTTTGTTAGCCGCATCGTACTTGGAATATTTTTGGAAACTCATGGGGCGAATATTTCCACCTTTGGTATCACACTCTCGACCGGTAAAGTTTAATTTGCCGTAAAGTTCGAATTCGTCCAAAAGCTGAATTTTACTTTGTGATACTGATACTTTTTTTCCGAGCCATTGCTGAACAGAACTCGTATCGGGCGAACCGAATGGTTGCTCAATTTTTGTAACTTCCCAAAGTCCTTCTAGGTCTGCTAAGCTACTAGGTAGTACAGGTTTTTTTTCCTGTGCGCTAAGGCTTACGCCTACTATAAAAAGTGTGAATAAAATAATTCTTTTAAAGTTCATATTTACCTAAAATAAGTTGTTTTTGAATCTAAAAATTCAGAAACGAATGTTTGTTAATTCTATTATCGGAAAGCGAAATTCAAAAATTTATCCTCTTATGTCCTATAAATATGTTTTTTGAAGATAGGTATCATCGTGCTATCCTGGGCATTTAAAGATTACCACCGATCGCTTACGCTAACACCGATAAGAGAACGATAAAAAACGATGGATTCTATTCTGGTTATGAAGTTAAAATACATGCGATTAAACATTGCGCAATATGATACGAATAAGAATATCGTAAACCCCAAATACCATCGGTGCTCATCGTCCCTATCGGTGGTAATCTTTATTCTGGAATTTTTATTTCTACAACTAGCGGCAAATGATCTGAAATCGCAGCAGTATCTTTTTGGCGAACAATATAGGATTTAGTTTGGACTCCATTGGAATGAAAAATATAATCTATTGTTCTATCCCCTTTACCTTCTGCATCTGGATCATTTGCAATATGAGTAAAATAAAGTGCTTTATCTTTTCCTCCCATAACCTCTAACGGAACAGAAGATTTAAAAGAATCAAACAAAATACCAATCTCTGACTTAGGATTATAAAACTCTTGATGAGTTTTCATAAGTGTAGACAAATCAAAATTAGGCGGAAGTAAATTAAAATCTCCTCCGATAAACCAATCCACTTTTTCAGAATTTCTTTGATTAAATAAATCTCGAAGATATAAAACCTGTTTTTCCATTGTGTCATAACCATGTGCGAAAGCATCTAAGTGAGTGTTCATGGCAGAAATATATTTAGAATTTGAAACAGGCATTTTAGCCTCTAAGATAGCTCTTTTGAGACCAAACTGCTTTGTAATTGGATCAGCAGGAATAAGAGGTAGCGCATGACGCATTGCTGATTCAATTTTATATTTACTAATGGTTGAAACTTTCATCCCAGTTGAGCCTTTTACGCGAGCGTGCGGCAAATAGCCATTCTTCCAATAAAATGCAGACGCACTACAAGCATATTCCTCCGGTAAAAGTTTTAATAGTTCGACGAGCTGATCTTGATTATCCGTTCTTTTGGCTCCATCATCCACTTCTTGGAGTAGTACTATATCAGGGTTTTCTTCTTTAATCACTCGCGCAACCTCTGCCATGGTTTTTTGAATTTCGGAGGGTTCTGGTCTTTCGTGAGGTCCATCCCCCTTCGGAACATCGAAAAAGAAAATATATTTTTTCCCAGCCATGAATTGAATATTCCAATTTAAAATTTTTAGAGTTTGTCCTGCCTTTAATATAGGTGGATTAGTCTTGCAACTAACTTTCTGTTCTTCCAAATCCGATGGATGATAGGTAAGACTATAAACAAAAACAAAAAGCCCAATTGCGCAAACAACTAAAACTGTAATTATACCGAATAGAATTTTTTTTATGATTTTCATATTACTCCTCTTGTCAAAACCCAAACTCTCTTGTTGTAATGTTTTTGTAAACTTGGAAATTGATTTTAATTTTCTTGCAAAATTTCTTATGTATACAAAAATATTTCTATAGCCGGAGATTGTAATGCAAGAGATTAATGTGACGTATTCGGAAATCAAAGAGGTTACTAATGTTATTCGCTCTTTAGTGTCAGAGGTAGCCGGCATTGAGCTAAAGAAAGTTTATTCTAAATCAAGCATAAATAATGATATTGGAATTGATGGAGATGATTGGGATGATATATTAATTCCGTTTATTGAAAAATACAATGATATAGATGGATTTCTTTTTCATGATTACTTCCATGATGAAGCACAAATTGGGAATGCATTTGCACTAGCACTGCTACTTTTTCCGATTAAGATTTTACTAAGTCTACTCATTTTACCAGTAAGTAAATATTGGGCAAAAGTTATAATTAAATTCTCAGTATTAAAAGAAAAGCCTCCCATTTTTTTGGGAGACTTAATCGCAACTGCTTTGGTAGGACGATTTGTCAAAAGAAGTGATTACAGGTTTATTTTGCAAAACCCACTTTAGTAGTCACTAGGTCAAATAACTAGTTACAGAGTAGATGACGATATAAAGTATACGGAAACTTTAATAAGCCATATACGAATTGGATATTTATGGAAGGAAATTGGGTACGAAGTAAAAACTAGAAGTTTTAAAAACATCTTGACACCTTATTTTTAGAGAGTAGGCTGACCTCTGAAATATGCATAACGATTCCTCTAATTTGCTTTCTCTACATTTAAAACCTGACTGGTCTGAGTTAGATAGAGTTTCCGATTCTGTTCAATCTTTTTTTGCAGGTTCCGATTTAACCAGAGATGATTTGGATGCCGTGAAAATGGTCACAACCGAATTAGTCGAAAATGGAATTAAATACGGCTATTTTCCAAATCCAGATTCAAATATCGAACTCTCCGTTCGCAAGAAAAAAAAAAGAATAGTAGTTGAAGTAAAAAATCAAGTAAAGGATTTCGAGTTGGGTCATTTAAGAAGACTAGACGCGAAAATTCAATGGATTCGAGGCTACCAAAATCCATTTGAAGCTTATGTTGAAAGACTAAAAGAAATTTCTAATAAGAATCTAGCCGAGGGCGAAAGTGGATTAGGTCTTGTAAGAATTGCTTACGAAGGTCAGTCAATTCTTGATTTTTATGTGAATGAAGATAATTTGCTAGCAGTTTCAGCCGTCTATCAATACTAGCAATAGAGGAAAACCATGAGTGAAATAAAAACCTACGAAGAAAATCGTTTAAAACTAGAAGTTAAGTATGGAGAATCCGAAATTCTCATCAAGTGGTTTGGAGAAAGTAAGGATAGAGAACCTACAAAATTTTTAACTCCTATCTTTGATGCAATTTACACTCGTAATCAGACGAAGCCGCTCGTGATGGACTTTAGTAATTTCGAATACATGAACTCATCTACTGTTACGCCTATCGTTAAACAACTTGAGCGAGCGAAAAAAGAAAATCGCAAAGTAACCATTCATTATAAAAAAGGTTTAAAATGGCAAGAACTTAGTTTTGCCGCGCTACGAGTATTTAATATTCCGGGATTAATTGAAGTAGTTGGAATTTAATTTAGATGAATTTGGCGAATCCGAAACCACAAACAGCAGAACCTTTTGATTTTGTAGATAATTTTTCTGATTATTTAGATTATCTTTTACACTCTTGGCTAAAAATTTTAACTGCTCTAGGATTTACTTTATTTCCGATTTTTTTCCTTCTAGATATTTTCATTATCCCCTCAGAAGCAAAATATCTACTCCCTTGGTTTGCTGCTTACAGACTTGCTGCTACTGGCTTTATTATAATACAATACTTTTTGATTTCTAAGTATAAAGCTTCTCGTTTTTCTTTAATTCATGGTTATTTGTTTACATTAGCCGCTAGCCTCGCGATAGTTTTAATGACCGTCGATCTGGGTGGATTTAACTCTTCTTATTATGCTGGACTAAATCTAGTTATAATTGCGGTTAATCTGCTATTGCCTTGGAAAGCAATTCATTCTGCTTTAAATGGTCTTGCGACAGTTCTTTTATATATAATACTAAATGCAATTTGGGGAAAAGACTTTCACTTATACAATCTAATTAATAATTTCTATTTTTTAATTTCTACTGTTATAATCGCAACAAGTATCAACCATGTAAAATACGTATTGATTCAAAAAGAATTTCAAAGTAGAAAAAGTCTCAAGGAAGCAAGAGACGCACTTTGGAGTGAAATGGAAGTTGCCAAAAGAATCCAAACGTCCCTTACTCCACCCGACGATAAACTGGGCGGATACGAAATTTCTGCCATCATGTTACCCGCAACAGAAGTTGGTGGAGACTACTATGATATTATCCGCACTGATAAAAATCCATGGGTAATGATCGGCGATGTTTCGGGGCATGGAGTAGAGTCTGGACTGATTATGATGATGGCACAGACAAGTATTCGAACTATTATATCTAAAAATGCAAGCGAAAAGCCAAGCCAAGTTTTAGTGGAATTAAACAAGGTGATTAAAGAGAATATTGCTTTGTTGAAAGTAGATAGATATATGACAATTACAGCAATCGCACTATCACCTGAAGGGCTGACTTACGCTGGCTCACACCAAGACATTATTGTGTATCGAAATGCAACCAAAACGATTGAGGCATTTCAGACATTCGGCACTTGGGTAGGAATGTTAGATGATATTGAAGCGTATATGCAAAATTATAAAATTTCTCTTGAGACAGGAGACTTGGTTTTACTTTTTACAGATGGAATTACAGAATTAAATTATAATGAAACTGAGATGTATGGAGATAATCGACTAAAAGAGAGTTTAATCAAGTTTAGCCACCTACCTGGTAGAGAAATAATTGAAAATATTGTTAAAAATGCACTTTCTACTGCAAAGTCTCAGGATGACGATATAACATTAGTTTTACTCAAAAAGGTATAATATTCTAGTGAAAGCAGACGACAGAAGAAACACCATTCGAATTCGATTACATGATGCAGAAAGTTCCTATATTCATTTGTATATGGAAGGTTTTGAACTCAAAGGGAAGATCTACGATTATTCTCGTTTTGGTTTAGGTGTATGTATTCCTAAAACTGAATCTCATTTTATAAAAAAAACAAATTCAATTCATAATTCTATAATATATGCTTATGGAGACAAAAAGGAATTAGGCTCTGGAAAAATCGTTCATCTAGATACGATGAACGATGAAATCTTCCTTGGGATTTATTTAGAAAAAGAGTTCATCGATATGGATACTCTGATGGATAAACAGTCATTATTCCTACAAGAAGATGAAATCAAAAAAATTAGAATGCAGTTTTCTATCCAAGAAGACCTAGAGCCGAACTTTATTCTTTTTTGTTCTCGTTTTGTTTATGGTTTATCTCTATATAAAATAGCGTTAGACGAATTAGATCATAAGTTCGAAAAAGAACCACATCGCTTGAAGGAAGCTCTATTTCATTCTGTATTACAAGGTGTTGGCGGTGAATTTTACCAATTTTTAAATTCTAAAATCGAAGAACTAAAAGAACTTACTAAAAAATATACAAAATTGGAAAATGAAAAGTATGGATTTTATCTCAGAAAGTCTATTTGGAATTATATATTAGAATCAGATTTTATCAAGAGAACGAATTTAAAGCCGAGAGGTTACGCGGGAGATTCCGCTATGATGGAAATGCTCTATCGAAACGAATATATCGGTAAATCTTCTTTTGGAAAAATATTCCACAAACATCCTTGCAACACAAAGGCAGCCGATGCAGTTCGCAATAGAAGGCGATTGATTAACAAGTATATGTCGCAACGACTTTCAACTTCTGGAAAAGATGATTTCAAAATTCTTTCGATAGCTTGTGGTCCCGCTTGGGAAATGCAAGATTTTTTAAGAGAAAGTCCATTTAGATACCAAGCAAAAATTTTCCTACTCGATCAAGACGAAGAAGCGTTAGGCGAAGCAAAGTCTGGAATCGAATCTATTCCAACAGAAAAACCTTTCCAAGTAGAGTTTATAAAAGAATCCGTGAGAACGATTTTAAAAACAGGTAGTCCAGAATTAAAATTTGGACAATATGATTTCATATACTCAATGGGACTTTATGATTATCTCACCGATTCCGTTGCAAAAGTACTCACCGAAAAACTTTATTCCATGCTTTGCCCGGGTGGAATTTTAATTCTTGGAAATTATCACGTCGAAAATGAAACTCGTAAATACATGGAATACATCATGGACTGGGTTCTCTACTACCGCGACGAAGAATCTATGTTCGAACTACTAGAAGATATTCCACAAGGCTTCACTTCTGAAGTTGGATTCGACGATTCCGGCACACAGATGTTTTTAAGAGTAGAGAAGAATAAGTAACTACTCCACCAATCTCTCAATCTGAGCGCCAATCGAGCGTAGCCGCGTGTCGATGTTTTGAAATCCACGATCAACTTGGATAATATTATGAATAGAACTAGTCCCCTCCGCACAAAGAGCTGCAATAATCATTGCCATACCAGCACGTATATCAGGTGATGCTACTTTACTTCCGTACAATTGCGATTTGCCGATGACAACAGCGCGGTGTGGGTCACATAGAATAATCTGCGCTCCCATGCCGATAATGTTATCTACAAAGAAAAGTCTCGATTCAAACATCTTTTCGTGGATCATCACAGTTCCTTTGCATTGAGTGGCAGTGACGAGAGCGACTGAGGTCATATCAGCAGGAAATCCAGGCCAAGGGGAATCGTCAATCTTAGGAGTAGCACCGTGGTAGTCGGGGATAATCTCCATTTTCTGCCCGGCAGGAACTACAACTCCACCATCCGCAAATCGAACTTCAATACCAAGGCGAGAATACACAAGTCGAATCATTCGTATATCGTCGGGATTCACATCTTTGATAAAAAGTTCTCCACCTGTTACAGCGGCTAATGAGATGAAACTTCCTACTTCCAAGTAATCAGAACCAATACGGTGAGTAATCGTTCCAGTTGGATTAGAAAGAGAACTTACACCTTCGATAGTTAAAATATTTGAACCTATTCCAGAAATTTTAGCACCGGCAAAATTGAGAAGTCTACAAAGCCCTTGAACGTGTGGTTCTGATGCAGCATGGCGGATAATGGTTGTTCCCTCGGCAAGGCAGGCTGCCATAACCGCGTTTTCCGTTCCGGTGACAGATGCTTCATCTAATAAAATATCTGAACCCATCAAGCGGTTTGTTTTAATTTCATACCCATCTGGAAATACTTCAATGTTAGCGCCTAACGCTTCGAGTGCTAGTAAATGAGTATCTAATCTCCTACGTCCAATTTTATCCCCACCGGGACGAGGAAGAAACACTCTTCCTGTGCTTGCGAGGATTGGTCCTGCCAGTGTCACCGCTCCACGAATTTTGCTACACAACTCCTGCGGCAAATCAGACTTTAACTCTGTCGGTCTTTGGAAAGTAAAAACTCCCGCTTCTGGATTTGTAATTTGAAAATTTAGATGTCGCAAAACATCAATTAACATCAACACATCCGAAATCATCGGAACATTTTCGAGACGCACTACGCCCGGAATCATACATACTGCACCTAAAACTGGAAGTGCTTCGTTTTTATTTCCCTGCGGGGTTATTGTACCAGAAAGAGGATTTTTACCTGTGATTTTAAAATAACTAGAACTCATAAATACAATTTGGAAAGATTTATTCTAGACGCAAGTTTTAATAATTTGGATTGAATATATTTTAAAGGGCTTTATTTGAATCAATTTGTGCAACCACCTGCATCTTCTTCTTTAATCCAACCATAGCCAATGCCACCTTCATACCAACCTAAATTATAGATTATATGATACCAATAGATTTGATCGATTTTATTTTTTGTTTTAGAAAGTATTTGGAATTCACCATTACCTACACTTTTACAAAAATTAGTGGTATAAAGTTTATCATCATCAAGACTAAGAATTTCTGGTCTAGAACGATAGTCTACAGGAAAAATATTGAAGGTTTCAGGAGCAGCATTTATATCTGGCTTATTGAAAATATCAATGCTTTTCTTAGGAGTATAATTAATCTTATCCTCTACAGTAATCACTTCAATCCCATTGATATTTTTTTCTATGCTCTTAGGATTTTCGAATCCATAAAAAATTCTTTTATTAGAGCATTCAAATCGATAGTAAAAGTTCGGATGCATATAGTCTTTATATATAGAGCAGTATGCGGATTTAAAAGATTCATACAATGGGAAATTATTTTCACAACTTTCTTTAACAGGCTTTATAAAATTAAAAATGATTTTGCTTTTTTCAATAAGATAATCCCCTTTTACCTCACCGCAACCTTCTCCGTGAAAAAGGATTTCAACTTTTTTATTTTCTTTGAAATACATATACTCATTCCGTTCATCATCATCAAATCGGGTCTTTAATAACAAATCCTCCTTTAATTCTATTGGAATGTAATCTCCAAATACCCAACCTTCCAATTCTCCTGATTGTATTTTTACCCAGGGCGCAACTTTATTTTCGAGCTTTGCTAATTGATTGGAAGTTTCTATTATTTTAAATGACTCTCCGATTTTGAATTCCTTTAACTTTGGAGAGTTAGAATCAGGCGAAGTAAATAAAATTATTTTTTCCTTTGTGATGTAAATATCAGGTGCATTAATAGGTTGAGAAATTTTATTCTTACAGGAAAAATGAAAGCTTGTGAGAATCAAAAGATATATAATTAAATTATTTGCGGCTAATTTATATTTTGCTCTCATTTGCTCTGACTCAAAATTCAAGTTTAAAAATCATAGTTTCTTTCGTAAAACTTCTTGTAGTAAATTTTTAAAATGCTTTTTGTTTTTAAATTTAACTTTTATCTTTTCAGAAATAATGGATTTATATTCTACTGAGCCATTTTTATTGCCAGTCTTGACTTTGCCGAAGTATTGCATTCCAAGTTCATAAGGAGTTTTTTATTCTCTTCATCATCCTCTAAATAGCTTAGCATACTTAATTCTACATTTACTACTTTATGAAAATCCTATTGATTTTTCACTTCAATGATCTGGGCTAATCTTAAGTCGCGAATATTTTTCTGAACAGCAACGGCAGCATAGAGACTAAGGATATAGGAAATCCCGAAAAAACCCTTTTCGCTGATCGTTAATGCCGCATTCCATAATCCTATGAGAAGCAACAACAAAGTTATGCCGACAGAAAACCAACAAAGACCTATATAAATTCCTGTTACAAAAAGTCCTTCCAATTGATCGCGGACTGTTTTTTGTAAAGACACGGCTGAGAATAGTCCATACATTAGAATCGTGAAATAAAAACCTTTTTCGTTTAGGGGCATACTTGCATTCCAGATTCCAATTGCAAATGTAATGATTCCGATTAAAAGTGCTAGCCATGAGGCTCCGATAAAAGCAATGGATGGTTTTTGTGGTATTGGTTGCATGGGAATAAATTATTTTAATAGAATCAATAGTCAAGAAGATAATGAAACGATTTTTTCCTACACCATCTCCACTTCTTCCTCTTTACGCGAAATAACTTCCCCAATTACTTTTGCTGCTTCGCCCAGGGCGGATAACTCTTGTAATACTTGCAATGCTCGATCTTTGGGGATAATTAAAATAAACCCCACACCCATATTGAAAGTAGAATACATATCCCGCTCGTCAAGAGAATGATCTTTTCGGACTTTGTTAAATACATAACTTTCAGGTAAGTCTGCTTTAATAATTCTAGCGGCATGTTCTTTCTTTAAGATACGTGGAATATTTTCGTAAAACCCACCACCAGTGATATGAACCATTCCTTTGATTTCTTCTTTGAGTAGAAGTTTCAAAATGGATTCTACATAGATATGAGTTGGTTTCATTAAATAGTCAGAGATAAAGGATAATGTCTCTTTGTCTTTGGGAAGCTCCCCGTTTTTTAAATAGAGTTTACGAAGGAGCGAATAACCATTGCTATGCGGACCGCTAGATTCTATTCCTATAATTACGTCGCCAGCTTGGATATTCTTTCCATCAATCATTTCTGATTTCTCGACGGCACCTACTGCAAATCCAGCGAGATCGTATTCGTCAGGTTTCATGGTTCCAGGATGTTCTGCCGTTTCGCCACCCACAAGTGCCGCACCACAAAGTTTACATCCTGCTACAATTCCAGAAACAATCTGCTCCATCTTCTTTACGTCTAATTTTCCACAGGAAATATAGTCCAAAAAAAACATCGGTCGAGCACCTGAGACTAACAAGTCGTTGACGCTCATGGCAACTAAGTCAATACCTATCGTGTCGTGTTTTTCTAAAAGTCTTGCTAGTTCTAACTTAGTCCCAACACCATCGGTGCAAGAAAGTAAAATTGGTTCTTTGTAGTTTTTCAAAAACGAAACATCGTAGGCAGCGGCAAATCCTCCTAAGCCCCCAAGGACTCTTGGATTATGTGTGGAGTGAACATTTTTTTTAATTGAGTCTACAAAACTTCTTCCAGCTTCTGTATCGACTCCTGCATCTTTATAAGTAATTGGGTTATTTGACATAGTTTCTCTCTGTTGTATTTTCTGTATTTAAGTATTTGTAAGCAATTTCAAAGTCTTCTTCTGTTCCACCGTTTAAAAATAAATCGAGTTTACTCTCCCCATCATTTGGCAGAGGAGTGAGCGTTCGCCTAACGTGATTTGCGGTGCCTTTATTTCCATCGTAGAGTTTTACATTTGGATTCCATTCATAGAACAAGGATTTAATTAACACATAATGTGTGCAACCTAGAACTAGAATTTCTACTTTTTCTTCGGTTAGGTTTTGTAAAATAGGCTTTAAGTAATCCCTTGCTTCTTCTAAATTTCCCTTATCAATGATTGTAGCAAGCCCATCGCAAGGAACTGGTGTTAAAATTGTATGGACCGCGAGCGATTTTTCAAGACGCATAAATTTTTCTTCTCGAAGTGTAAGAGGTGTTGCAAGAACGGCAATCTTTTGATCTGGATTTTCTAAAACTGCTGGTTTAATCGCAGGTTCCATTCCAAATATGGGGACAGGGTATTTTTTTCTAAGTTTATCCACAGATACAGAGGTGGCAGTATTACATGCGAGGACAATAGCATTTACCCCCTGACCTAGAAAAAATTTACAAATCTCATCTATAAAAGAATAAATTTGCTCTGGAGGTTTATTGCCATAAGGCGCGTTTAATAAATCTCCGTAATAAATAAAATCCGCTTCGGGAATTGTATTACTGAGTTCGCTTAATACCGATAATCCGCCAAAACCGGAATCAGTTACTCCGATTTTAATTCGCTCTTTTGGCATCTATTTTATATACCGAGTTCATATTACTTCTCAAGATTTTCGAGTAGTTCAATCTTTGCAATATCTTTATAGAGAATATCCATATAGACTTTATCATGTAAAAGGTGAGGCATTTGAAAATTCAAATCCTCTAGCGTAAGCGACTTTTTTGAATCCGGGTACAATAGAGAATGCAAGCTCAAATAGAGTCGAATTTTTACCGCCCTTCTCGTTACTTCCAAACTGCGTTCCGGTTTTGTAGAAAGCTCTTCTTCCGGGTCAATCGCAATATGACCTTTTCGAATCACTCCATTTTTGAGAAGAATTTTTACAGGCATAATTTCAGGACACAATCGACACTCGGCAGAGATGGATGAATTTTTAAATGATAGAAAAACTATGACTAATACTTGTATTACGATTATAAATAGGAATTTTTGCATTACATACTTTCTTTCTCCATAATTTAATTTTTCGAATGAAAGTATGTCAATTAGATTTTGAAAAGGAATTTTTGTAACTTCTTTTCTTCCTCTACATATTCATGAATATGGCTGTCCTAAGGTTTTTTGTTTTCTGGGTTGATTTTGCCTACAATTACAGGTTTTCTGTTCTTACTATACTCTAACATGGTAACTGCTTGCAAAGTCCTGCGAAAATCTCTTCAAAGTAAGTGAAACTTTTAGACGTAAATTATTTTTGGAAGTTTTTTTCCCATGTTAATTGTTTTTCGAAATCAGACCTTCGAGCAGGTGAGCAGGAATCAGGAGTGTGGACATAGAGGTGTCTTTTTCGCCTAGGTTATCGATTCGAAAGGAATTTGATTTTTGAAAGTTTATCATAAAAGTATTAGGTAAATAAAGATTCATTTTGTGCGGACAAAATATGCTTTTTTCAAAAAAATAGCAATGAGGATAAAAAAATGTTAATCATAAAAGAAGAATTAATATCAGGTATTCATACCGAGATGATAACTTATGAGACGAAGTCTAATTTACGGATTATAATAATTCCTGGAAATCCGGGAATTGCTTCTTTTTATTCAGAATTTGCAAACCAGATCATTCAAAGAACGAATGGAAATTGTAGTATTTATATAATCAGCTATGCGGGATTTACCAAGCGACAGCCGGACAGAAAATATTCTTTAAGCGAAGAATTTGAGCATAAAGTAGCAGTTGTGAATCATTTAATAACGAAATGGTCTAAAAAATCCAAAGTAGTTTTTATCGGACATAGCATTGGCGCTTGGATCACTAAAGAATTAGTCAAAAAATTTCAAAAGGAATTAAAACCTATCGCATTTTTACTATTTCCCTTTATTGCAAAATCAGAAATAAAGATTCAGGAAAAATTTTCTAAACTCTTAGAAAACAAAAAACAAAATCAATTCATTCTAGGGAGTTATAAAATTTTCCGAAAACTTCCCCACTCTATGATTACCCCTTTGATAAAAATACTGTATTCTCATGTTTCCGAAAATGCGAATGATATTATTCAAGAATATTTTTTATCTAAAAATCATATTCCAGAAAGTATATTTTATTTAGGGAAAACAGAGTTTAATACTCTATCGCATAACGTTGATTTAGATTATTTAAAATCTCATAAAAAATCCAATATTTTATTTTACTGTCATGACGATATATGGGCGCCAATTTCTCAGCTAGAATTTATTCAGGATAATATAAAGGAAATTAGGTCTGAAATTTTTCCATTAATTACCCATGACTTTTGTGTAAATACAGATCAGAGTAAAATTATCGCAGACAAAGTTTTGGAATATTTGGGAAAATAAAGACTGACGTTAAAAAAATTTTTAAAATTTACATAGCAACTCTTTCTTTGATACCAACTGCGTAATCATGTATTTACATTTTGATTCGACTTGAATTTTCCATCTTTAAATCTGAATAAAAAAAGATTCTATAGAGGGACACTATGTTACAAAAAATTTCTGACCACGATTTAAAAGAAGCTGCTGAACAATTTCAAATGAACAGTAATTTGGAAAATTTTACGAATATTGTAGGTTTATGGGTAATGGATAACGCCCGAATTCGCTACAAACTAGATGAGGATGATCTTTCTGAATTGTTTATTACTTTCCATCAAAAAGCAAAAAGCTGTATCGAGTTTTATCTCCGAAAGGATTATACTGATTTTACGGGGTTTATGAGTGTATACACAAAACATCTAGTTTTAAATATTTTTCGAAAGAGAAGACAGGCTTATTCAGAAGAATACTTGCAACTTTGGCAAGAGGAAAGAATCAATAAAAACACGGAAGAATTAATTCACCAAAGTTCCAGTTATAAAATCCAAAAATCCTTAAAGGAAGTAAGCTCTCTTGGGAGAATCATTATTAGCCTACGATTCAACATTCCTATGAAAGAGAACGATCTACGTATTCTTTACAAATATCTAAAAAAACAAAATAAACCTACTCTCAATTTTCATAAAGAATATGAAACTAGAGTTATGGAACGCAGTAAAAAAAGAGAAACTTTGTTATTGAATTTAAACAACTGCAATCGTAAAATTTACAATTCCCTAGACTCTTATCCAGTCATAATAAAACGGCGTAAGAGAAAAATTTTGCATAATTTAATCAATACTCATATCATTTATTCTCTAAAGGAGATGAGCGAATTACTTTCATTATCCCGTCACCAGACAGGTAGATTATACCGTAATTCTCTTGAAATCATCAAAGAAAGACTAAGGCTGGATGAGAATTCTATACAAGCAGCATGAATTTTACAGTTTATGTTAGTTGATTTAATAAATGTAAAATGATAAAAATAGGGACTATGTAAAACCATTGCCACAGAATCGCAGAGAAATACGGTTTCGATCCATTCTGCGATCAGAAGTCTATGTTTTTATACAATCCCTATTTTTACAAAAAAATCTTGCGGATAACTTTTATAAACCGTTCATATTCCTTACACAGCGAACATACAGTTTGGTTGTCTTTGTAATATTTTGCTCTTTCCCAATTGAATTATAAGAAAAGGAAATTGCCCTAGCAGTAGAACCAGTTTGATCTTGTTCATTTCCCCATGATGACCAAAAATAATCGTCAGGAGTATTTGGGAAAAGACTAATTAAAACTAATTTTCCCAATTCGGAAACTGATTTTAATTCTGGATAGGTTGGGACTCGCCAATTGGTGTAGCCATTAGTAGCCAGTATATTTTCTATCGCACAAGAGTTGTATGCTTCGCTAGTAATTCCGGGCAATGAATCTGCTTTCAATGTCATTGGTAATGACAACGAATTACAATCATTACCCTGAAGATTGCAATAAGACAAATAAGTTGCACCATATCTTCCCTGATCCGCTGGAGATGTGGGTGTAGCTGTAGCAAGTGTTCCCTGACAATCATTATTACTAGCCCGAAAAACTTGTCCCTGTGTACATTTTTTCCACTCAAGTCCTGTTTTTGGATCCGCTACAGTTCCCGTTCGATTATCAACTACACCAAAACCAAGAAGAAGTCCTTGGAGAATTTTATCCTTCTCTTCTTGGGGCATCCCATAGAAACTTTTATCTGGCTTATCTTCACAATTTATAAAACCAGCAAAGATGAGGATAAGTAATGTATATCGCATTGTATATTTCATAAGTTCTCCTTAAAAGATATGTCCAAAGTTAAAATAGAAGTTTGAATCCGAGAAATCAGCTCTAGAATTTCTAGTTTCACGCGACTTCGCCCATTCAGCATAGATAACAGTGGATTGATTCCAAATAATTCTAAGTCCTAAGCCATAAGAATATTTATATCCGTCTCCTGCATTTGCTTTTACATTGGAAAGTGTATCCCATACTCTTCCTAAATCAAAGAGTGGAGCTATGTTAAAAGTGAATCCAGGAATTTCTAAAAACCTATAACGAAGCTCTAGATTCGCAAAACCCATATTAGCCCCTACGAATCTATCTTGCATATATCCGCGTAATGTAGTTCTACCTCCAAGCCCGGCAATACCACCATCCGTACTCCACATATTTCTGTATTCGAAGAATGGTAGCACACCTGCGTTGTGAACAAAAACAGCACGACCGGCAAACACCAACTTTTTAAACGTATTAGGAAACGGACTATAGAATACTCGCACTGAACCGAGAGTACGATTGAATTCATAATTTGAACCAATAGCCTTAGATGCTCGTTCGTGAGTTAACTCAGCAAAAATACCTCTACTTGGATCGGGCTCAAAATCTCTGGTATCATACACAATTCCGGCACGTAATAAATTCACATAACCACCATTGAGACCAATTATTTTTCCTCGTTCGACATCTTCGGTTACTTTCGTTTTACCGTTGATGGTAGGAATATTTCCTATATTTGCGAATTCAAAAGGAGTATCTCGCCAATAGGAGTCATGTGCTTTTTGGATAGTCCCATCGTAAGTTCTAATAGTATTTTTCGAAAGTTTTGTTCCTACGACCAATCGAACTACACCACCGAAAAAAGAATTTTCTGCGCTTAGATTTACTTGAGGTGATTCTAATTCATAGCGATTGTATTTTTTATCGGTTACATATTGATTTCTGATTCCAGGTATCGGATTTGATGCAAGGAGTGCAGAGTTATTAAATCCACTATTTACATAAAGAGGTTCTCCGGTATTTGGTGGTCTTCTAAATTCTTGCGCTTCTTGTTGGTCAGGAAAATTTCCGTGTGAAACTAACGGTTGTGATGCATCATTGCGCGGATAATATGTCAAACCCTTTAGCGACTCCTCTCCGACTCCAAAGAACAAGTTATTTGGATTTCTGTCGTATATCGCATTCGCCCGAGCTCTCCATTTTGTATCAAAAATATACGGAGCGTCCCAATCTAACCAATGGTATTGAGCATTTTTTGTAGTAGTAGATAGGTTCAAAAAGAATCTATGACGATAAGGGGTATATTCAAAGAATGGATCCGTTTTTTTTCCATTGTTAAAAAGAAAAACTCTACCTCCAAATCCAGCACCGTTATTCGGATCACTGAAAGGACCACCGATACCTGTCGGAAACCATCCTTCTTTTTTTTGATTTGCATCAGCTTCCGAAATTCGTTTTTTCTCACTAATCTCAAATGGAAGTCCTTTGACAGGCGGACGCTGTCCTGCTGGTGGTGGCTCGACTGGTTCTTGCGCTGAAATCTGACTCGCAAATGTGATGATTATGAAAATGTAAAAAAAGATTTTTATGTTGTTCTTATCTTTCATTTTACGCCTTTTTCCTCTTTAAATTTACCTCTTGTTGATGGTGGCATGAGAGATGATTTTTTGAAACCTAAAGGAAATAGTCAAACTTTTTTGTTTTCAGGAAAGAAAAATCTTTACAAAAACTAACTTAGGTTTATTTGTAATGAAATTTGTTACAGATTACATATTATGACAAGCAGATTTACAGTAGCCATTCATATATTATCCTTATTAGCTTTAAACAAAGGAGAGTCACGAACTTCCGAGGAATTAGCTACGAGTGTAAATACCAATCCCGTCGTGATTCGGAAAATTTTAGGTATTCTTAGAAAGGCTGGTTTGATTCAAATTCAGATGGGACAAGGTGGGGGAGCAAGTCTTGCCATTGAATCAGAGAAAATTACTCTGAAAGATGTTTACATGGTTTTCGATGAGAGGCTATTCGTTCTTCACCCGAACAAACCAAATGGGAAATGTATCTGCGGAAAAAATATACAACCCATTTTAATGGAAGTTTTTTCAGAGACAGAACAAGTTTTAGTGAACGAACTAGAACATAAAACCATAGGGCAAATCAGTATAGAAATTCTCAAACGAGGGAAATGAAAATCAAAACTTTATGAAAGAGCCTAGAATTGAAATCGAATATTGCACCCAGTGCAACTGGTTGTTTCGAGCAACCTGGATGGCACAAGAACTTCTAACAACTTTTGTGTCCGAAATCGGAGAACTTGTTTTGATTCCTAGCAAGGGTGGAATTTTAGATATTCGAGTGAATGAGGAAATTGTGTTTAGCCGCAAAGAAATGGAAAGATTTCCTGAAATGAAAGAATTGAAACAACTTATTCGCGATAGAATTGCGCCTGATAAGAATTTAGGTCACAGTGATAAGAAAGTTACTTAGATAAATTAAGAGTTGTTTATTTTTTATTGCAAAATTAAATTATAAACACGAGTTCCACATTTCTGGTTCAGATTACTAACAACCGAACGAAAGACTTCTACCAGTATTCTTATGTCGCGACTGATGGAAAAAAATATTTGAATAAAATGTATGCCTCAAAGAAATAATTCTTAGCTCAATAAATTATTTATTATATTTTATAAATAAGATAATACTGATTGAAAATAATAGTCTAAATAAAACCTTAGAAGTATCGTTAATAGAGACAGAAGTTATTCATGTTAGAGTTCATAAAGAAATATTTTAATAAGGGTAAGGCTCGAATTGAGACATTAGAGGCTGAAAATAAACTTCTAAAAACTGCATTTTGGCATCTTCCCCATATTTCTTTCGTGAGGGATAATACTGGTAAGTTTGTACTAGTAAACCAAAACTTTGCCAGAAATTTCAAAGCAACGAAGATGGAAGACATCATCGGAAAAACCGATTTTGACTTTAACCCGAACAAAGAGCAAGTCGAAAAAATCCAAAAACAAGACCGTGACATCATGGCTTCTAAGGAAAAATTCCTTCCGCCAATCACCAAATACTTGGACAAAGAAGGAAAAGCTACTTACCTCGAGACAATCAAAACCCCCATCATCGAAGACAATAATACATCCTCTAACATTCTTGGATTTTCCATGAACGTTACCGAAAAAATGGAATTACAAAACCGAGCCCAAGAGGCGATGAACAAACTACTTGCAGCAGTAACAGATGTAACTTCTAAAATTGAAGATATTTTAAAACAAGCAAATGCAGTTGTAAGTAGCACAAAAAAACAATCGGATAATCTAAGTTTTCTAACAGATATTGCCCATCAGATAATTGAGTCTAACGCTGAATCAATTCAAATGATGTCTGCTGTTTTATATATCGTTACAAATACGAGTGATATCGCGGATAAGGGCAGCCAATACTTAGATCTAATGCTACAATCCATGCAAAAAATCCAAGAGAACGCAAAACAAATGCAAGGCATTATTGAAATAATTGATACTATCGCAGACCAAACCAATTTACTTTCCCTCAATGCAAGTATTGAATCAGCAAGAGCTGGAAATGCTGGTCTTGGATTCACGGTAGTCGCAAGAGAAATATCTAAATTAGCCGAACAATCTGCCGAGAGCACGAAAGGTATTAACTCTCTAGTAAAACAAACAAACTCAATGATTCAAAAAGGAAATGAAAATGTCACCGAAGGTGGTGAGACTTTCAAAAAAATCATCAGTGAAGTGGGTAATATTGATAAGCTAGTCAACTCTGTTGACGAAACCATGAAAGGGCAAACTGAAATCTATAATACCTTCCGCGAAAAAATCGAACAAATCAACGATGAGGCAACTCAGATTAACCACATCACAACAGAACAAATGCATAATGTCAATTCAGTCATGGCATCAATCAATCAACTAAATCGGGACTTTATCAACCTACTTACGGTGCAAAACACGAATGGAAAATAAAAAAGTAAGGTGAAATCAATACCACTGCGAATGGGTGTAAAAATAAAAGTGGTTTTAAGCACTTTTTCATCCATCTCGGCTGTTTCGGTATTGAAAAATAGTGGTGTAGCACTGATTTTTACGCGATAAGTGCACCTTAGCCCACAAGTCAAAACTTGAGGACACTGGAATTCCTACAGCCCCCAAGAAATACGAGATTTTCTGGGCAAAATCGACAGAGTCGGCAATTAGGAGATATACAAAGAACGCAGAGATCGATATTCCAAAACATGCCCGGTAGAGTTTTAGTTCAGCCCAGTCATCCAAGTTAGGTCTGAAAGCTACTTTGATCAAATTCTGGTTTTTCTCTTGGTATTTGGTAGTATGATTTCTGTAAGAAGGAACAAGCCCGTTTGCGATATGAATTTTATATTTAAAGAGCAGGTGAGCAACGTAAGCTCGAACGCCTTGGTAATAAACAACTTTTTCCATAAATTTTTTGTAGTATTTTTCAGGGATTAACAAGGTAGAATTAATTTCGATGAGCGGATTTTTTTCGCGAGGAAAACGCTTCGTATTCTCCGAAGCATTTTTCCCATTTTCATAACCATCCGCGTAAATCCCAAAATAATCTTCTGTAGCCTGAGCCAGTTTTTCTTTTAGATATTCATTAAATTCCATAAAGATTTATCTCCCCTCTAATACTGGGTAGAAAAACTTCATTAATGTGCGGTATTTCTGAAGTTTTTTTTCGTAGGTCACCAAAAAAAAGAGAAATTTATGTTTATATGGATTTATTGCTTATCTCTTATATTTCATCTTCTGAATTTCGTCAAACTCACTTCGCATTTGATCTGCTTTGGCGGGCGTTGGATAAGAAACTTGCTGGTTCTTGTCGAATTCTAGTTTGTAGGAATAATCAAAAGTTTTGGCTTTGGAGGCAGAACTTTCTGGTTGTAGACCTAAGTCCCAGCGCAAAATTCCTTTTGTCCGCTCGTATTGTTGGTAGAGTTCGTCGGTGCTTAGAGTATTGTTTTTTAAATCAAGTGTGATTCGAACATTTTCCTTTTCATCTTCGGCAGGAATACGGTCTAACACGCGTAAGTCGTTACTTTTCTTAGAGAAATTTTCTAGAATCACACGCACTTTGAAAGTGAGTTCCTTGTTTCCGCCAAGAATTTTTTCCTTTTTCTCATAGAGTTCACGCCTTGCACGAATTTGTGTGTCAACTCCAAATCCCATTACGAAAGATTGACCCTTTGCAACATTGGAAATTTCTCCGTGACCAACAAATTTTTCATCCAAGTAAACACTGACCGGACCTTCCAGTAAGTTATCAAATCCTTCGTTTTCAATTTCTGCTTCTCTAAATGCATAAGATGTGAGAAGAGGAATTGCAACATTGTAAAACTTAGCGGATAACTCTGATTTGTCTACTTTTACTAATTGTTGGTCTGTTTTACTTTGAAAACTGGCTTTAGCTTTCAAACTAAAACTTACACTTGGAGCAGAGACATTTTGTTTGGAATCTTTTTTTAGGATATTCAAATCTTCGTCTTTTGCAAGCAGTTCCAAATTCTGGTATTCATTAGCCGCACTATTCATTTCCCAACTTCCCTGCTGTGTCTCAGACCAATTCTGTGCTCCTATTTGTTTGTTATAAGCGGCACTCATTTTTCTAGATACACCTTGTGAGGCAGACTTCAAATCTTCCGGTCCAAGAGTATTTCCCAAGTTAGAAAGACTGATTCTGAAAGGCGAAAGCCCAGGAGCAAGAGCACTTAAAGCAGGAGTTGCATTCGAGAGAGTTAAATTGACATTATCCCAATTCTCTCCAGTAACTTGTTGAACCCGGGCGTTAAATTCCACTCGAACAGTTTTGCCGCCCAACTTAGAGTAAAAATTATATATCGGAGACCAACCAGCATTTTGCACCAAGTAATAGAGTCTAATCTCTGTTTTCCCACTTCCAACTTTATCTAAGAAAACACTCGCATCCATACTCTTGAGCGAAGTTTTAGCAAGTTGTTTACGTTCTCTTTGTAATACGTCTTTTTCTTTTTGCAAAACACGAATTTCTTCATGGAATTTTAATTCTTCCAAAGCAAGGTCTCGCTTCTGGTCGAAGTTAAAGAGTGTTAACTGCTTCATTGTATCTGCATTTAGAATACCTTTGCTAAGCTCAACTTTCTCAGTTGCTGCAATAAAATCTTCTTGTTTCGTAAGAAATACAAGTTTGAGTCGATTTACGTCTATTAGCTTTGTAAGACGATTCGTTTCTTGATTCGTCTTTTCAATTTTTTCATCTAGGGCTGCGAGCCTTGGGTCAGCTTCTGTTTTGATCTCAGTAACTTTTAATTTGGTAGCCCGCACATCTGCACCAACTGCTTCAGCATAGAGGCTATTTTGTATTATCTCCGAAGGAAGTTTGGTAACGATAATTTCATGCGACCCTTCTTTTAAGTCAGCTTCTATGACTCGCGTAATGAGAGCTTGGTTACGATAAAGAATCACATCCTGGATTTTTCCTTCCTTTGACATAGGTTCGGAGAGCAGGTTAAAAGAAAGAGTCATGCTTAGAACGAATATTAGTTTGGTATACATTTTAGTTTCCCCTTAACTATAACTAACATAGGTTAGCTGAAAAATTTGCAAATTATTAAATAGAATTTCGCTAAGGCTGTTCCTAAAACTCTACTCGATCCATTCGCCGCCTTGACACTAGAAAAAATATCAACTAACTTTCATTTCCTTTATTTCTAAATCTAAAAACTCATCTTTCCAGTGTGCATAAATGATAGTTTCCGTTTGGTCTAAAAACTCGCCTGTCTCTGAACTTTCGGCAGACTTTGCATCATAAGGATTTTCATTTAATACTTCCACTATATCTTTTCCTTTTATTTTTTCTGAACCGAAAAAATTACGTGTCCAATTAAAAATCCATTTTCCGCCAGCAGGTAATCGAACTACTGTTGGAGCATAACTATTTCGAATTTCTTCGGCTTGCGTAGTCGCATACCTGACCTTTTGAGAAAGTGTGTATTCTGATGGAAGAATCTCTGAGACTTCATCCAAATAAATAGGTTTCTCCTGAACGTTTATCTCTGGAGGTAATTTTTGAAATTGTAAAATACAAAAATCTAAAATCCTTCCATCCTTCAAAATACATTTACATGGAACTCTAATAAATTCGCTCCCATTCGTATATGCGTCAGGCGGTGTTGCCCCAATTGACTTCAATACTTTTAATTGGTGACTAGTGGGAGTTAACTCCTTGTTTTCCCAAATTTCAATTTCAGAAAATGTTTCTTCCGAAATAAAATCAAGACTCACTGTATCGGAGTCTTTAACTCTCGGATCAAACAGTTTAATAAAAAAACTATTGCATAAGGGACATGATACTAACTCGCCAAATTTTATTTTTTTTTTGAATTTAAAAGCTTGGATAAATGGATTCCCATCTTCCCATAAAGAGAAACCTGTCGATTCAGGTCTTCCGCAATGTTTGCATTTATTTCTTTCTCTTTCTTTGAAATCTCTTGCTTCGTTTCTACTTTGTTTTTTAGACATGCATGTTACTATTCCTTATTTTGAGATTTCGGTAAAGAAAAAAACAAGTGTCGCTCTATAGATAAATTGGACAACATTCAAATTCTGTGAAAAAAAAATTGTTTAATACTTCTCGAAATAAATTCATAAAGATAAAAGGGGGAAATTATTTTAAATACCTTGCAATTGCAATTCGAAAATGGATTGCTTAGTTAACTAAAAAAATATTTATCTATAAATAAATCAGAAAGGAATTTAAAATGCAAAACCAAAAAATTTTTAAAATGACTTTTGTTAGTGTTTATCCACTTTATATCCAAAAGGCTGAAAAAAAAGGGCGAACTAAGGAAGAAGTAGATGAAATCATTTTTTGGCTAACAGGATACGATAAAAAAAAATTACAAAAGCAACTAGAGAAAAAAGTCGACTTTGAAACTTTTTTTGAAGAGGCGCCGCAGATGAATAAAAATGTTTCCCTTATTAAAGGGGTTATTTGTGGTTATCGAGTGGAAGAGATAGAAGATAAACTAATGCAAAAAATCCGTTACCTGGATAAGCTTGTTGATGAGTTAGCAAAGGGAAAAGTAATGGAGAAAATACTAAGAAAATAAGCATATTCGCCGTACGAAATGATTTCTATATTCAATACGATGTTGTTATTCTAATACTACATTAGCGGTTATCAGCACATTTCTTTTTTCCTTCTAAATATATGTCATCTTTGTAAATATCTAAAAGAAAAAAACCTAGCAAAAAATCTAAAAGTTCTCCTGGGTTAACTTCTAATTTTGCGCCAATGATAAAACCTAATCCTATTCCAAGTCTAGTATACGAAGAAGGATTGTCTAAAGAATTTTCATAACTCTTGCATCTTTTTTGGGATCTCATATCTTTATCACTATCGCTTGGATTACTGGATGTTTTATTAATGACAAAAATTAATTCTCTAGTTTTATGAGAGCCCACCTCACCATTTCGAATTCCAGACTCTGCGGCTAACGGAATACCGGAATGTCCAATGCCACCACCATCCTCAGCATAGAGACCTAAACCAACCGGTCCAACTTGGGCTTTCACTCCGCCCATAAATCCGACAGACCCTGTTATGATAATAATATCCCTTAAATCCATTATCCTATCTTTTACATAGTTCTCGAAAATATTTTTTTTTACAGGAGGCTTTTCGTCCTCTCTATTCGGGTAACTAACGCAATTAAAAAGAAAGAAAATTAAAATCATTATACCGTATTTCATTCAAGACTCCTTTCTGAAAAATTCACTCTTCTAACTCGAATGAATCTCGTCAAATCAAAAGAGTTTTTTCACTATCATTGACATGGAAGCTTTCAATAAAAAATCCTTAGTTTTAATCCATGATATCCTTTAAATATATTCCTCAAGTTAAAAAATACTGTTCGAAAAATATAACCATGAGAAAATAACGAGGCGAAAGCAAAGAGGTTCAATATGTTTTTTTTAAATTCAATTTTAATAGCTCATATAAATGTAGATAGTTTGTTAGTATATTTCCTTTCAATACCTGTGCTAGCTCTAGTCTTAGTTTTTTTAACAAAGATTATTTTAATGAATTTAGCTCCTAAAAAATTCGAAATAAATACATTCTTGCGATACTTTTTGGTTTGGACTTTATATTTGCTATTGATTTTAGGAATCGCATTTATTATATTAGAGCGAATGTAAAATACACAGGAGTAGAAAATGAAACCTTATAGAAAAAATGTTGGAGTCGTGGTCTTTAATTCAAAAGGCTTAGTTTTACTCGGGAACAGAATCTCGAATCGCAGCTCATGGCAGTTTCCGCAAGGAGGAATGGACGATAACGAAGAACCGATAGTTGCCGCTAAGAGAGAACTCTACGAAGAAGTTGGAATTGACAATGCGGAGTTTGTATATGAAATTCCTGAATGGTTAAATTATGATTTTCCGGAAAATATGGATTTGCCACACTTGAAAGAATACCGCGGACAAACACAAAAATGGTTTTTGGCTTACTGGGATTATCCTACCAGCAAATGCAAATTAGACGTTCATGAAAGAGAATTTGAGACAGTTCAATTTTTTCCCTTAAAAAATGCGGGTAACACCGTTATCGAATTTAAAAAAGAAATATACAAAAAGCTCATTCAGGTTCTGCCTCCTGAAATTGAAAAATTCTTAAAGACTAGAAATGAATCTAAATGAGATAAAACAATTTCACTCCCGTGTGTCCCAAATCCTTTCGCCGGAGGAATTATTTGGTGAATTAAATCATCCTTCTAAAGAGGAAAATTTGCATTCCCTAAATGAAGTTTACAAAGATTTAATTAAGAAATTTCATCCCGATAAATTTGCAAGTGAAGATGAGTATACTCGTTATTTGGCGGGACAGGTTAGCGGAATTTTAAATGAATTAAATGCAAGGGCTAAAAAGAAAATTGAAAAGGATTTATATGGAAAAGACATCTCACCTTCTAGCGAAGAAGTGTCTTTTGAGATTAAGACTAAATCAAACACGTATAAAATATTTGAACATTTTATGGAAGCCGATTATGCGAATCTGTATGTTGGGGAATTTATAAAGCCGGTCGGCGGTTTAGAAAAAGTTTGTATTAAAATTATAAAAGATAGCGCGGATAACGATTTACTTCGAAATGAAATTAAAATTTTAAAGTCCATCCAACATAAATCGATTCCTGTATTCTTTGATGAGTTTAGGACTACTAGTGGAGAACTCGGGTTAGTCGAAAGATTTATTGAAGGGTTTGATTTTATTAGTATTTTAGAAAAGTATCCAAAAGGATTAGCAGTAGAGCATGTATGCTGGATACTGGAGCGGCTACTCAGCGTTCTAGGTTACTTGCATTACAATAAAATCATTCATGGAAATATCGAACCGGGGAATATCATTGTTAGACCCTCTGATCATAATGTATTCTTAATTGATTACCTGTTTGCAATTCCAAATGCGAATACTACAACCGAGACTTACGGTTGTTATAACGAAATTTACAGCGCCCCCGAAGTAACTTTAAAGAAAAAACCAATTCCTCCTTCTGATATTTATTCTCTAGGTAAATCCATTCTATTTTTACTCGGCGGCAATGTAGAAAAAAATAAATTTCCCAAGAAATTAGATGCGAGGCTTGCGGAATTTTTCTCGGAATTCTTAGAGTCAAGTCCAATCAAACGACCAAAAGACGCCTGGGTTTTATGGCATCGACTTTCTAATTTGCGCGAAGAAGTTTTTGGCGCGAGACATCAATTTCTGGAATTAGAGATTTAATTTTTTTTTCTAGTGAGAGTTGAAATGGGATTACTGGTTAATGATAGTTAGGTGAACGGTGGAGATCACATGTATCAGGAAAAAGAGAAAATAATAGCACGAAATAGGCTACTACCAAAAGCAATTAAAGATTTAACGGATGATCGACATAGTAGCTACATTTTAAATATTGAAGAAGTAAAAGAAACTTACTTATGGGCATTTGAATATCTTCAAAGTAATAATTTTCATTTAACAAGGAGCCTAAGTAAGAAAGACATTTACCAGACTATTGATGAATGGTCTAACTCGAATAGACAATCTTTTGAAAAAAAAGATCCGAGGCAAATGAAAGTGCTTTATCTTTGTGGGGAAGTCCCTTCAAATGATTTAGAAATTTTCAGAAAGCATGGAATTTTATCCTATAATGTCTATGCTCTGGAATCAAAGGAGAATGAATTTAAAAAGGCTATCGATGATTTAAATAGTAAAGGCTATTATATTAAAATAATTCATGAAGAACTTTCAAAGTTTTTAAAAACTAATAATATAAAATTTGATTTAATTTACTATGATGCATGCGGTTCTTTTTGTAGTGGGAAACCAGATACACTGAACCCAATTATTGAAATCTTATCTAAGGAGAGATTATCAGATTTAAGTGCTTTAATTACCAATTTTTCAGAAGTAAAAGAATCAAAAGAATTTCATTCTGGATTGATTGCCAGTTATTATTTAGGGCGTTATAATGATTTCCCAAAGTCTTTTTGGGATTTAGATGAAGACCCAGCAATACTTGAAGATGAACCAGAAAAGCTTAAAAATATAATAAAAAATAATTTTGAAATTTTCTATTCCGATTTTATTACACGATTGATTTCAGACTTTTCAAGATATTTCATTCCAAATTCTAGAGCTATTTCTTTCGAACATGTTAAAACTGAAATTATCAACGAAGAAAAAATGTTTTTAAAAATCTCAAGAGCTTTCAAAGATTATCCTAAAGATACAATAGAACGAATAGATGATTGGGATTTAGTTCCTGGAGCTTATCCAGTTTATACATTCCTAAAAAAATTACCTAAATTAACAAATGAAAGATCATTTCTGGATAGATTCAATAGTATAAAAATGAACAATAAGTCATTAAAAGAATCAATTCCTATAATTTCAATACTGAACGCATTATTTGATAATCATAAGGAAACTTTAACCTCAAACTTTTTAGAAACAATAGATAGAACTTGGTTTGATGAAGAAGGTGATATTTTTTGTGATGTTCCATTACGAAACCTAGCAATTAATTCTTATTTAGGTTTATATGGAAGACCTTTTCATTTCAATACTAGAAAATCTGATAGAATTTCGTATAAAGCAAAAGAAAATCGCATGTTTACTGATTATTTTTTACTCGATAATTGTTCAGAATTTTATAATTGGTTTCCAGTAATACAGCAAGGTCTTAATTTTTTTAGTGACATACGCAAGCAAATTTTGGCAAGAGCAATGATTGATAGAATGGGAAGATATGACTGGAGCTCGATGTCACATCCATTCAGAGGATCAGCTCTAGCAGGCTTTGGAGAAATCCCAATCGCAGATAATTATGAAATACCGAATAGAGATTATATTAACTAAAATTTATTTTATAGTTCTCTGCCATTCGCGTAATTGCGCTTATCCTCTTTGAGAGTGAACAATGTTCCGCTGTTCGGAAGCTGCCCAACCTCTTGCTCCAATCCGGCTTAGTTGTATTAGCCACACTTTGTAGTATCTTTGTCTGGCTCATGCAAGGGAAGTCGCCTTCGTCCACCCGCGATACCCTAAAACTTTTTCTTATGGAAAAAATTTGAAGTCACGGGGCTTGCTAGAAGTAGTTCGGCTTGGAGAGATTGAGAAAATGGAAAGAAAAATGCTTGGGGCATTTTCTTCCCATTTTCTCAACGTCGGATACTTTTAACGTTATGCGTGATTTCGGCTAAACCTTAAAAAAAGAATAAAAAATGTATTTGACTTCATATTCCATATAAGTCATATTGAAAAAGATGTGGGAAGTTATCCAAACTAATGATTTTAAAGAATGGTATGATGATTTAGATGAGGACGCCAAAGAAGATTTTTTAAGCTCTATTATAGTTCTTCAAAATACGGGACCAATTCTTGGAAGACCAAAAGTTGATACTCTTAAAGGTTCAAAAATTAAGAATTTGAAGGAATTAAGAGTTCAGAGTAATGGACGACCATTTCGTATATTTTTTCTCTTTGACTCGAAGAAGAATATAGTTTTGCTAACTGGTGAAAATAAACAGAATGATAAGAGTTTTTACAAAAGAAAAATATTAGAATCTGAAAAGATTTACAAAGATTATTTTTCTTCATAGGAGACAATATGGAAAAGAAAGGAAAATTAACAAATTTTATTGCTCATGCCGAAAAAACTCTTCCTACATGGAGAGTTAATAGAGCTAAACAAAATGCAAGAAAAGAAATTTTAAAAATGAAATTAGGTGATTTAAGAAAAGAATTAGGCATAAAACAAATTGATATTGATGGATTCAGTCAGTCTGCTATTTCAAGACTTGAATCTAGAACGGATTTTAAAATCTCTACTCTTATTGACTACATTTCGCAATTAGATTTAGAATTAGAAATAACTGTTAGACCAAGAAATTCTAAGAAAAAAGAATTCGTATTAGTTAAGGCTTAGCTGTATTAGCAGAACGAATTGTTACAAACTACTATATACAGTAGTGAGATGCAAATTTCCAAAAAGATAAATAATTACATTTGACAAAAACTGGAAAATTGTCTAGTTTGAAAGTTATGAAATCAGAAGCTCTTATTCAAAAATATGAATCCTTCCAACCGGAAATTCAAAAAGAAATTTTGGATTTTATAGGGTATTTAGAAATGAAATACAAGACTGCAAAATCAACCTCAATTAAAAGAAAATCATGGAAGCAGAAATTTACTCCTATTAAATTAAAAGGAAAGTTAACCGCGCAGCAAGTATTGAGAGAAGAAAGAGATAATATTTGAAATATTATTTTGATACATCTGCCCTGATTAAAGCCTACATCGAAGAAGAAGGTAGTAAGCAAGTAAAATCCATCATAAAGTCTGCGGAAGAAATATTCGTAACAAGTATTACAAGTCTGGAGTGTCATTCTACAATTAGACGATTACTTCTTGAGAAGTCTATAACAGAGATAAGTTATAATATTTTGAGAAAAAAAATTTACCGAGATTTTGAGGATTTTTCTATTATCCCCTTTAGCACAAAGATTGAAGAATTAGCTAAGAACTATATTCATCAATTTCAATTGAAAACACTGGACTCAATTCAATTAGCAAGTTGTGTTTCTGTCGTAGCGGATATTTCTTCTTTTGTCCTATGTGATGGAAAATTGTATTCCTGTGCAAAAAAGTTAGAGATGGAAGTCATCAATCCGGTCCTATCTTAACTTTACCTGTAGTAGGATGATGTTTTAAGAATTACAAACGCCTAACTGCGAGTATCCACTTTGCGAGCGAACTAGGCTCCGCTGTTCGGAAACTGGGTTTACCCCTACTACTATTCAGGAATTTAAAAATTAACATTTAATTTTTTTTCACTTTACTTATTCTTTTTTGTCTGAATACTCTATTCAAAAAGGAGGCAGGTTATGGGCGGAGGAAGTTACGATAGAGATGTGGGATCTGTTTCAAGTAGTTCGGATTATGATTATAGCGACTACACGGATACAGCGAAAACTGCGTTTAGTAATTCAAAAGTAAATTCAGCAGTGCTGACGAAAGATAGAAAATTAGTTTGTAAAAGTAAAGCTCCTATTGTGGTTGCGATTGATGGAACTGGCTCTATGGGGAATGACGCATATATTATCTATGACAAAATGCCAATGTTTTATGGACAGATTTTAATGCAGGGGTATTTAGAAGATCCAGCTGTTAGCTTTGCTGTTGTTGGAGATTGTTATTCCGATCAAGCTCCCATTCAAGTATGTGATTTTGAACAGGGAACAAAATTAGATGAGTGGTTACAAAAATTATGGATAGAGCATAATGGTGGTGGTCAATCGAGCGAATCTTATGATATGATGGCTTATTTTTATGCAAATCATTGTGAAATTCCAAAAGCAGAACTTCCGTTTTTTTTCTTCATTGGGGATGAAGGCTATTATCCGACGACGGAAGGAGAGCATATTCAAAAACATATTGGGGATAAAAAGTCTGTATCCGCAAAGGATTCCTTTAAAAAATTAAATTCGATGTTCAATGTATTTTTGATTCATAAACCTTACGCCAGCGGAGATGATGCAAAAATTCTAAAGCAGTGGAAAACAGTAATTAACCCCGAAAGAGTTTTAGTGATGGAAGATTCGAAAGCGATAGTCGACGTAATGCTCGGGGCAATCGCAATTCTTTCTGAATCTAGAAAGTTAGTAGATTATCTAACTGATATGCAAGACAGGGATCAGACAGAGGAAAGAATTAAACTTGTGGAAAAAACTCTTTCTCCTTTAAGTGAAGC
>JAGOHK010000222.1 GCA_017996175.1 Leptospiraceae bacterium | reverse complement strand
AACTGACTTGCGCAATAGTGGAAGCAATGATTAGAATTGCTCTCTCCGAAAATTCTTGTTTTAATTTTTGAATTGTTTCCGAATGAATATTACCCTTAGTTAATGTTAGTTCTTTTGTGTAATTTAAGGCTGCTTTTTCTTTTGCAGAAAAAGTAGAAACTTTTTCTATTTCCATTTTTCCCTGGAGAGTTTCAATTTCTTGAATGGAAATATTGTGCAACTGGTAGTCAGAAAAATTCATATCAATACAAAATGCGCAAGAGGAACTAATTGAAACTTGCATTCGGATTAGTTTCAATAGTCTTTTGTTGACTTCCCGATCATTGAATGTAATAAGGCTTTCCAGTAAGACAGAACTCAAGGCAGCTTTCGGATACCAAAGCAATACTCTGGCAATTTCCAATTTTGCGCCCATATATTTTTCGATGGAACGAATGATTATTTTTGAAAATAGATTCATTCGTTTAGGTTCTTTTATGTATGCCATTATTCTCCAATCTTATAATATTCTAAACCGATTCCAACAAGTTCTTTTACAGGTCTGCAATTTGTAGAATGAATTTTTCCATTATTCTCATTGGCTGCAATTGTTGCACACCCGCCGCCGCAAGAAAGGCTCACAGAACAATCTTTACATTCTTCCATTGTTAAAACATCTCTTGTTTGCCATTCCAAAACTTTTTCTTGATTCAAAGGAGTGTCTTTCTCAAAATAATTTCCAAGTTGGTATTTGGAAACTCCTACAGTTGCAGTGCAACTATAGATTCCTCCATTTGCATCAAAAGCCCATTCCTTTTTACAGGCAGGACAGGAATCAAAAATAGGAACGGGAAGTTCTCCTGATTCTGCGAGCATTCTCATACCATGAAATCCAGGCTTATGATACTTTTTTAAAATAGGAAATTCTTCAGATAGTTTAAAATATTCCAACCACATATCATATCGACTAAATAATTGTTTTGTATCCTGACAGGAATGCAATTCATAATTTCTACCGATAGAAGTTTCAAAAAGATTTGCCGGATAATTTAAAAATCCTTTTTCATCACAATACTCTGCTAATTTTACTAGGGATGCTATATTTCGTTTATCTAATATACTTCTAAGATTAATTCTATATCCATTTTTTAAAGCTAATTCAACGCCTTCCATGATTGTATCAAAGGTTGTTTCTTTTGAGCGAGTAAATCGTCTGCTATTGTGATTTTCTCTGTCTCCATCAACTGTCACTTGAATTTCTTTTATATTTACTCCGAGCGATTTAAAATCATGAATATAATTTTTTAATTCATATCCGTTCGTAACAATAGCCACAGGTATATTCGAATTTACCGCTTTCGATAAAAAATACATTATATGATTCTTATGCTTTTCTCCTCCCAATAGAGGCTCGCCTCCAAACAAAGTGATATACACTCCGCCTGGTTCATTCGAAAATTTTTTATTAACATAATGAAAAAATTTATCTGTAGTTTCATTGTTCAAAGTTTTGGAATTTTGATTGTATTCTTCTTGAAAACAATATACACAGCTAAAATTGCAAACATAGGATGTAGAAAATATTAATTGAGTAGCAGTCTTTTCATATTCATCCATGAACTCTAAGTATTTTTCATTGATCTTGTCATCCTCTGCTCCTTTATCAGAATAAAGATAACCTCTTTCTAACATATAATCACTGAGATGATAATTGTCCCAATTGTTTAAAGAAATTCTATTTTTTAATTCTTCCAATTCCTTTGTCTCAATCTTATCAATAGAACCGGAAAGATAATTTAGAATCAATGTATCATCTGAATTAATTCTATCTGCTAAAAATGTATGTTTGGATAATATCATGTAACCTCTTCCATGAAGGCAAGATGATAACTCACCTTCATGGTTCGTAAAAAATTAATCGTGGCAACCAGAGATGATTTTAGATTCTTTGGCGCAACATTGTGCTATAGTTTTTTCACTTTTCTTTTCGTTTTTTTTGTTAATTGGTTTCATACTTTACTCCTTACTTAAATGATCGTATTGTTAAGCTAATTACTATCACTCCACCTTTTTCATACGGCTTTGATTCTTCTAGGATTTCAATTTCCTTAAATCCTGCATCCATAATTGAATTGAAATAATCTTCTTTTGGAATTGCGCCGCCATAGCAACCAGCCCAGGCTTCTGGATTACCGGTTACTTCATCTGGAAGTTTTGATTCAGCTAACACATCTGAAACTATAAACCTCCCACCTGATTTTAATATTCTATAAATTTCTTTATACACTGCGGTTTTATCATTTGCATGATTGATTGTGCAGTTGGAAATTACAACATCCGCAGTTGCTGATTCTAAAGGAATTGAATCAATTGAGGACTCAATAAATTTAGCGTTTTCTAATTTTAATTTTTTTCTATTGGACTCTGCTACTTGAATCATCTCATTTGTAAAATCAATTCCATAGGCTTTCCCAGAAGAGCCAACTACACGAGATGCTTTTAAAACATCCATTCCCTTTCCGCTTCCTAAATCAACAAAACATTCACCAGTCTGAATATTAGCTTTATCTAATGCTCCACCACAAGAGAGACAGCAGGATTTATTTGCTTCTTCTGCATATCTTATAGTAATTGTCTTTTTTAATTCTTCTGTAGGTATTGTTGATTGGTTCATTTTTGTGCTCCCATTTTCTCTGTTTGAAACGTTGTTCCCATTCGCTATATATACTATACCCTATATGGTATAGTAACTAAGTAAAAGGAAGGTTATTTTTTTTACAATCTAAATATTTTTTCTTTTCAGATAAATTATTAGTAGGAAAAAAGAAAAATCAACCATAGAGAAAAGAGTCAATGAAAACAATACTCTCTGTGTTCAGAGTTTATGCTTAGCCTGCTCATTAGTATAATTAAAAAGAATGGTCGAAAAGTCTCAATTACAAAATCCAATTAAACATATACCCTGAAATTATAATGCAAATTGTAACAACTCCAAAGAAGATGGTAATTAATTTAATGCTCATCACTTTTTTCAGAAGTGTAGCTTCTGGAATAGAAAGTCCAACGACTGCCATCATAAAAGCAAGGGATGTTCCGATAGGAATTCCTTTTGCTACAAAAACCTGGATGATAGGGATAATGCCTGTTGCATTCGCATACATGGGAACTCCGAGGATAACAGCTAAAGGCACAGCATACCAAGTATCTTTACCAATGTATCGTTCAAAAAATGCTTCTGGCACATAACCGTGCATTGCCGCACCAATAGCAATTCCCAAAATTACATAAAGGACAACACTCTTTACAATTCCAAATGCCTCTCTTGTAATTTCGGGAACTCGTTGTAAAAACGTTTTCTTTTCTAATTCAAAGAT
>JAGOHK010000221.1 GCA_017996175.1 Leptospiraceae bacterium | reverse complement strand
AAAGACTACCCGTTTGTATTAAATTGTAGCCGCCATCTTTTTGTTCATAAAATTGAACATTGTCAAGTATATGATAGGGCAATAATAAATAGTATTCGCTTGCAATATTTTCTTGTTTTTGTAGTTCAATTTTGATCCAAAAAGCTGATTCAGTAAACCCTAAATTCGGGGATTTTTGCAAAGAGGGCTTAAAGCTATTTTGTTTTTCGTTTAAAATTTCTGTAAATTTTATTTTTTTTTCTTTGTCCTCCAGAATTTCCATTTCACGACTAATATCTTTGGAAGTAAAACCTTCTTCTACTAATATAATCTCTGGTTTAATAATTGTAAACTGAAGTATTAATCCCAAAATAACCATGGAAAACGGTAGATTTTTACCCCAAAAGTTGATTATTAGTTTCACCATCGATTACCAATATACGATAGAATCTTAATCCTGCAAGTAGAGTTATTTGATTTTAAGATTGTATAAAACCAATAAAATTTTAATTTGGCTGTATGGATTTGCAACTGAAAGTTGAGGAAAAATACATCGTAATTTACCTATCTGGACCGGTTGACGCTAAGTCAGCAAGGGAGATTGAGGAAAGCCTAGAGCGTATCATTTCCTATCACCAGGACAAGGATATTATTATTAATTTGGGGGAAGTGAAATATATGTCGTCTTCCGGATTACGTATATTCATTTCTCTAAAAAATAATCTAATTGATTCCACTCAAAAACTACGACTTTGCTCTTTAACAGAGCCTGTAACACGCGTATTTGATGTTACCCGCGTTGCTGAGCTTTTTGAAATATACGCAAGTGAGTCACTAGCGGTTAAAGGTTATTAGGCTCTATTTAAAGCAATTATCCGGTTAGCCTCTCGTTCCCCGCTTAAAAAAGCTCCTTGTAGAGAATTTGGGTTCATGTTATTTGTACCTTCACCCGCAAAAAAAACTAGATCATTGATAGGCTCAGCCATTACATTGTAACTTTCAGGTTCTGAATGAATGGTAAGATAAGAACTTGTTCCGAAAGAGAATGGATCAGAGTGCCATTTGGAAACTTGTATTTCAATCGGAGTCTGAGTTTTTGGTCCGAAAATTTTTCTGAGTCCATACATAGATTCACTGATAATTTCTTTTTTATTTCTAGTTTCTAAATTAATAGCTTGTTCCCCTGATAAAATAGTGGATAGTATAGGTGCGTCACTCGATGAATTAACATTCCAAAATTCTATAAAACCCTTTTTAGTCTGGCTAATCAGCCGAAACCGCTTGGTATCGGAAGACCAAAATTTCTGAGGAAATTTAAAAAACAATTTATTGATTGTACCGAAACCAAGGTTTTGAATTGCTATCTTCTTATTTTCAGGTAATTCAGGGATAAATTCAATTTTTTTCTTTTTCAAGACCCCTAGTGGAACGGTTACTAGCACATAATCAGCAGTAAACTCTCCATGGTTCGTAGATATTTTTACTTTTTTATCATATTCTATTTTCGACACTATATGAGAAGTTTTAATATTTAACTCTTTAGAAAGATTATTTATAACCAAAGAAAAACCTTCTGTTGGAATAGACATTGAATCTGTGGAAAAGTTTTTTTCATCTGAGTATTGTAAGGATATGTTTTTTAAATTTGTCCCATATCTATTTTCTAGATTAGATGAAATCGCCAAGTTCAAACTATCTCTTTCTTCTTCTGAAAAAACCATTTCGGAGAGGATAATATCTTTTGCCTCTGCCAGTGATTTTTCCTTGGATAAAGAATTTTTCATCAAGTGAAGTTTTTTTAGAAATATATTATATAATTTTTGTATCTTTTCATTGTCTACATTATCTATCGTATTACCTTTTGAATCGAACAATTCCATATCTTCCAATGGAAATTCTTTTACACTCAGTTTAAATTGATCAATTAATTTTCTGATAGGGTTATCTTTTCCTTCTATAAAGCCAGCTCCCATTTCAATTGGTAGCCCCATCGAATTATCCGTCCAGACTCTCCCACCTATCCTATTTCTCGCTTCTAAAATTGTAACTTGAAATCCTTCTATACTTAGCTTACGAGCTGCGGCTAATCCTGCTATGCCTGCACCAATTATAATTACTTCTTTTTTGTTTCTTTCTTGAGATACTAGCGATTTTGTGCTGAAAGCAAACGTACTGGCAAAAAGAATTTTTAAAAATTGGGTTCTGGTCATCGGGAGTTTTTTCACAGAGAGCATTTTCCTTTAAAAAAAGTCTAAGTCAACCAATTAAGTATGGATTTTCAGAGAATGATTGCTGGTTTTTTGCGAAGAATCGTATTTAATTTCAAGCTCCAGTTCTTAAATTTTTAGTGTTTTTTTTGGGAACTTTGATTTTTTTGCTTGCAATTATGAAAAAACTAGTATACTAATCTCAAAAATACAGGGGCATTTTTCAATGAAACTCATTATTCTTTCACTTATTCTTGCAGTATCTACGGGGTGCACTAGCACTGAGCAGCTTCATATCTATAATCCTTTCCCGAATAAAGACCTAGTTTTAGAGAAAAAAAATATATCCTGCTCCAATTCTTCTGATACAAAGATTTGGTATGCGCTGTATGGAAGTTATGTTATTAACACTGTCAATACCAAAGAAATTTTCCCCTCTCCAGATTATTCCTATAAAATAGAGCAGATTTCAACGTCAGGCGATAAGTTCATCTCTATTTTTACTGGACTTTTCTTTTCTGTTAGTAGACATACCCTGCGTGTAGACACTTGTGAGTTAGGAAAAAAACAAAATGAATCTGAGAAACCAGCTAGAAGTCAAGATATTCCGACTAACGATCATAAAATAAATGAACTAGAAAAAGAAGTTTCCTTTTTGAAAGGAAAAATTTCAGGCATTGAATCTTCCTTTACTATGATCTATGCCCCTGGCGGAACGGAAGCAAAAGAACAATTATCTGAATATAAAAGGCAAGAAAAATTCAAAAATCGAGAGGATTCTAACGTAAGCCAAAATCAAGATTCGAACCAGTCTGAGCTAAATGAGTCTAGTTATTTAGAAGAATCAAAAGAGGATGGAGCTAACGTTCAAAACTTAACACCGGCTGCTTCTGCTTATTCGTATTTTTTATTTAGAATTAATTCTGCTGATCTCAGTGTCTCTGAAAAAAATAAAATCAATAAACTCCGCCCTTTATTAAAAAAACCAGACGCAAAAGTTCTCATTGTGGGTTATGCAGATAAAACTGGTCAATTTAAATCGAATTTGAATCTGTCATGGCGAAGAGCGCTAGAAGTTAAAAAACTTATGATGAGATTAGGAGTTAAACCTTCTAGGATTGAATTATCTGCGGCAGGCGAAACAGGTACTACTCCAAGAGGTCAATTTTCTGAAAC
>JAGOHK010000136.1 GCA_017996175.1 Leptospiraceae bacterium | reverse complement strand
CTTTAAGGCAAAAGAAATTTTAAAACATATGATTTTACAAGATGAGAGAGGAGAAGTTAAAATTGGTACATAGGTCAACTTTTTTAAATTGGTTAAAAACAAAAATAGATGGAGTTTCAAAGGAAGACGAACGTGATAACGTTCAAATTGAGTGTTGCCTAATTCGTGCCGTTTCTGAATATCGTGACAAAGAATTGTGCCAGATTTCACTCGATAAGGATTTTGATAAACGGCTTATGAATCGACTTGAGCATATTGATCTAGAAATCGTTGAGACGTATTCCTATTTAACTCCACAAAGAAATTATAGGCTCCCTCTTGTCTTAGGCGCTGGGTTTGGTTTATTTGCGTTAGTCGCTACCTATACAGTATTTACAACAAATGAAAGTAGCAGTCCACATTTTCATAGATTTCCAACCCATGTTACACCGATTGGTTTGAATTCTTATTCCGATCTCACTCGCGAAGAGAGTGAACTTATTCAGGAGTTAAAAAATAACCCTGATAATATTCGATTATTGGAAAAATTGGAGAACTATTATTCTGAAACTGGAAAGAAACAACAGGCATCCGAAATTCATTCGATGCTAGAAACAGTTGCAAAGAAATACTAGGCTCAGCCGCAGGAAAACCAAATACTAAACAAGTGTAATTACTTGTAATTTTCAAAAGAATTGCATTGTTTTTTTATTTACAGGCATTCTAGACTATAGCTAGAATAGTACTTGCAAACTAAGCTTGTCTTTGAATAGTACTTATTTACTCCCTTATGGCAGATATAAAAACAAACAGTAACCCTGAGAAAAACGTTACTACTCCGACAGTTCAAAAATCAGCGGTTGGGATAGATAAAACAGTCATAGTTAAAACCCCTCAGTCCATGAATAGTCTCTCAGCGACAGCTAGGTCTCTCATGGATGAATTACGGGATCGACACAAAGGAAAAGACCGTCCCGGATCCAAACCTCTTCATCCAACGGAACTAATTACACTAGATCGATTAACTGAGCATTTACATAAATACAATAATTTAAGCGAACAGGCAAAGTCAGCACCTGCCGTGGATCAAGCTTTGAAACAATTGTCTGATGCCGACAATGGTGGTCGCGAGAAAATGGCTTACCTTTATCCATTTCTAATTAAAAGTGCAGGAAAAGTATTAGCTAAGATTGCAATTATTTCTCCTCAATATACACACGAAATTAATTTAAAGAATTACCGAGAGTCTTGTTTTGATTATTCTAAAGCAATGGTGGATTTGATATTATCGAATCGAGCAAAACGTATCAAAGAGATTGATGAGAATAATCCGGGTAATTTTCTATTTCAAAAAAATAAATCGGGAGTGGATTGGCTTTACCCGAATAATTGTTCCTTAGAAGCCGAAATTGGTCTTTTGATCAAACGTGGTTTTAAACCTTATAATTATATTCCGATCAAAGACTTTGTAGATGATTTTATTGAATATGGCAATGAAAAAGGAATGCTCGAGCAAGTAATGCCCGGTTACCACTTAATCATCGACGAGATTGAATTAAAAGAAGATGGTAGCTATTTACGTCCACCTGAAATTGTAAATCACTATCGTGCCCAGGCAGATGGGTTAGAAAAGTTCGCCATGGAGCAGTTGCGTAAATTAGCAGAAGAAGGGAATTTAAGCGATATTAAATTTAAGCTAAATGAATTTAAAAGAGAACATATAGATTTAGCACCTGATGGTAGAAGACAAAGCCGGGAGAAAGTAAAAGTTCTATTGGATATTGTGAAATCTTTTCCATTTGAAAAATTTAGTAGCGAGTTCGCAAGGTCTGTTCAGAATACTTGTAATTTGTCTATTCGAATTTTAGAAAAATTCATGAGCGATATGAATAATCTCTTGGATAGAAAGTATTCTTCTATTTATAATAAACTTACTAAATCCTTAGAGAAATTAGTCACAGAAAATACAAAGTCAGAACTTACTCTTACCAAACTAGACTTAGTACAAGAAGTAGAAAGAGCTGGTATCAGAGAGCCTGATAAAGTAAAAAATTTCAGTGAGCGGCTCAAAAAAGATATAATGAATACATTTGGGACTTATGCTCCAAAGGACGAGAACGGAAAATCTGTATTTTACGCTGTAGACCAAAGTTATATGGCGAGCGTTTTACATAAATTAGCCTCTCAAGCAATTACAGATCCACAATACAAAAAAGAGTTAGAATACGCAAAAATTATTAACCAAGAGTTAACTCTTCAGAAAAATCCGAAACTAAATACCAATATAAAAGAAGATCATATTCATAAATTAACTAGTGATATGAATTCGTTAGAGTTAAAAGAAAGAGAGAGATTAAAAAGAGAAGCATTTCAGAAAAAATTTAATCTTCCGGTCGGACTGATTGTTTTTATTTCTCTTATGATGTTCTTTCTTGCCATCTCATTTGCTGAGGCAAGCCTTGGAACGATTATATTTGGTTTTCCAATTAGCGCTATATTTGGATTTGCCGCGGCAGTCTACTTTAGAAAAAAAGATGGGATCACAGATAAAAAAAATCAAAACAAGTCAAATTCCTTTTCATCCAATTCTGGAATGGATACGGCTATGCAAAAAGCACTTGAAGAAGATTTGACTAGCAAAGATGAAAAGACTAGTATTATTGCAAAAGCAGCGATTAACTATGTTTTTCCCCGAAAATACAATACGATAGATGAAAAATTATACGATATTAGTTTACTTCGAACTAAGATTCAAAGTAACTTAGAAGATATAAAACGAGCCGTTCCGATTTTAGCAAAAGAAAACGACAATCAAAAGGTTGCTTCCTCTATTGAATACTCCCTAATGACAAATAGTGTTGTGATTGCAATTCCTGCTGATATTGTTCCGAGAGGAAAACCAGCCTCTGTTATAATTAATAAAGAGGATTTTAAATCTCCTCTTATGCGAAACCAAATGTCAGAACACTATAGGGCAGTTGCCGAGAAGAATAAATATGATTCTGCTTTAGTAAAGTATTATACATTTTTAATCAATACAATCGAAGTAGAATACTATAAATTCCTAAATCGAAAAATGGGCTAGAACGCAACTACTCAACCTAACGGTTTCGTAGTTACCTTTTGGTCACGGGGAAGCCTGTCGGCGACTTAGGGTACTAGAATTTTTTATTTGAATCTAATTTCAATCTATCTTTTGGTAAACTTAGGTTAGGAGTTTTTTTAATAGAATTTTTAGCCTTTGTTTGTATTTTAGGAATTAATTTTACAGATACTGATTTTTTTATACTAGGTAATAATCTCGGTTTTAATTCAGATTTGTATTCATTTAAAATTTCTTCCGAAGTTTTTTGATCTTCTGAATGAAAAAATAACATTTGACTGAATTCTGAATTGGATTCTTTCGTTAGCGGCAAAATAGAATTTTGCGTAATTTCTTCCTCACTCGAAATAGAAATTTGAAATTTTTCATTTAGAATTATTTCACTATTTTTGCCAATTTGTTTGATATTTGCAGTTCCATCTAATAAACTAAATTTTGTATTACAAGAAGATTGATCACTACAATTTAGGTCTTTGGGATTTCGAGTTATGATTTCCGTGATAAGAATTGTATTATTCATATTGGCTTGCGCATTTGGTGTCATTAACGTAATAAGATTTTTGGGTTCATCGTTTGTGATATTGGTAAGGATTTTTCCAGCAAAAATAGAAATATTAGTAGCCGTATCACCTTCCGTAGTTAAAAGATTTGTAACTGAAATTTCTGTGTTGTTTTGTAACTTAATGCTATGACTTAGTCCAAGTAAAAGTTCTAAGGTTCCATTTTTTCCGGTTTTGATTAAATCCTCTTTTTCCAATTCTAAATTTTCATTTATTTTTATTTCAGTTTTGTCTCGTATAACGGTAGCCTCTCCTTCTATCCAAGTAACTTTCAATAATAAAATTTCGGGTTCTTTTCTTTCTGGGTCAGTATTTTGATTGGACTGGTTCTTTGAAAAATTGCAAAATGATAACAATAAAATAGTAAAAGAAATAATTAATTTCATATTTTCCCCTAGTGGATTTCAATATATTTGTTTAGTTCTTTTTTCTACAATAAAAAATTGTTAGGGATTTCACAAACGTTAGTTTTTGAGTATAGAATTAGATTGGAATTGACAATACAACTGGTTTCCAAAACCGATTAAAGTATTATGAAAATTGAATTAAAACGTATTAATGAGCCATTTCATTTCGAGGTGATGAACCAAACTGGAAACTCGATTCAGATTGATGCCTCTCCACAAATAGGAGGGACTGACAAAGGAGTCCGTCCTATGGAACTTTTATTAATGAGCTTAGCAGGTTGTGCTAGTATTGATGTAATCAATATTTTGCGCAAACAAAGATTTGCCATTTTGGATTATAGAGTTACTGTAGATGGAGAGAGAGAAACAGGAAAGGATGCCAATTTATTTACTGATATTGTTCTTAATTTTTATCTAAAGGGTGATTTGGAAGAAGATAAATTAATTCGAGCTATAGAACTTTCGTTAGATAAATACTGTTCTGTTGCAAAGACTCTAGAAAAAACAGCAGAGATTTCTTATAAATATTTTATTGAGAGGTAATATGAATTATCCCGAATTCGAAAATTTTGAAACTTTAGCAATCCGTACACAATTAGATAAAACGGAAAATCGAGAACATAGTGTTCCGATTTATATGACTTCAAGCTTTACGTTTGAAGATGCAGAGCAGGCACGCGCGCTTTTTGCTGACGAGATACCTGGAAATATTTATACTAGGTTTTCGAATCCGAATAACACTGAGTTTGTGCAAAAGGTTTGTATTTTAGAAGGAGCCGAAGATGGTATTGCAACTGCGTCCGGTATGTCTGCGGTTTACACAAGTTTAGCCGGTATTTTAAAAATGGGGGATCATATTCTTGTTTCGAGATCTGTTTTTGGTTCTACTCATCAGATATTAACTCAGATTTTTCCCAGATTCGGAATTGAATTTAGTTATGCCGATATAGCGAAGCCAGAAGAATGGGAAGGTTTAATTAAAAAAAATACTCGAATGATTTTTGTGGAAACTCCTTCTAACCCATCCCTTGATTTAATTGATTTGGAGTGGCTTGGAAAATTAAGTAAAAAGTACAATTTGATTTTAAATGTGGATAATTGTTTTTGTACTCCCTATCTCCAGCAACCTATTAAATATGGAGCAGATTTAGTAATTCATTCTGGTACAAAGTATATGGATGGGCAGGGGAGAGTGATTGGTGGAGTGATTGTAGGAAAAAAAGAACTCATACAAGAAATTCGTTTTTTTGCAAGGCATACTGGTCCTTCGCTTTCTCCTATGAATGCGTGGATACTATCGAAAAGCCTCGAGACTCTTTCGATTCGAATGGAGCGTCATTCGCATAACGCATTGAAATTAGCACAGTTTTTGGAGGCGGAGCCAGAGATTGAAAAGGTGATTTATCCATTTCTAGATTCTCATCCTCAGAATACACTTGCGAAAAGACAAATGAAATTAGGTGGTGGGATTGTAAGTTTTATTATAAAAGGTGGGATTGAGAGAGGTAGAAGGTTTCTTGATTCTCTAACATTTTTCTCTCATACTGCAAACCTCGGAGACACTCGTACTATTGCTACTCATCCAGCATCTACCACTCATTCAAAGTTAACGGATAATGAACGTTTGTCGGTTGGAATAACTCCTGGATTAATTAGAATCTCCGTTGGGTTAGAGCATATTGATGATATTGTTCGAGAAGTGAGAGATGCGATTTTTAAATCAAGATAGTGATACTCGCTGAAGGTTTTTTTAGGAAGAAAAAGAAATCAAAACCTTCAGTGAGGTTATGATTTCTTTTCCTATTTTCTAAAATTAGATAGAACTTAGTTCTAAAAAATTGTTCGTTCGGTAAATCTTATTTTGCCACACCTAAAGATCTAACAGTTACCATATTGATATGTTTTCCGTCATCTGTTGGTAGGTTTTTTGCTTTTTGGTAATCATTGAGTGCTTTGAATGTTCCAGATCCTACAGTTCCTTCAGAAGTTCCTGGATCAAATCCCGCAACTTTCAATGCTTTATGGATTTCGCTCATTTTCTCTCTCGTAGTGTTGTTCTCACAAAGAATCTCTCTCCACTCAGCTTTTTCTGGTTGGTCTATAACTTTTTTGGTTATAGTTTGCATTTCTGCTGCGATTGGAGTTTTAATTTCTTTAGCAGGCTCAACTAGTTTTTGAACTTGTACTGTTTTGTATTCTGCTGGGATTTCTAAAGTTCTAGTAGTAGCTGGAGTCTTTAAAACTTGTTTGGATACAGTCGCATATTCTGCTGGGATTTCAATTTCTCTTGAAGAAGCAGGAGTTTTGAGCACTTCTTTAGGAACTGTTTTATAGGTTGGTGGAACTTCTACTAGACATTTGATTCCAGTTGCAGTATCTTTTCTCCATTCGGTGTAACCTTCTTTTTCTATGACTTTTTCCTGAATCGTTTCATACACTGCAGGTACTTGTTCAATTTGTTTACTTGCTGGTTTGATAACTACTTTTTCTTCGATAGTTTCATATACTGCAGGAACTGTTTCAATCATAGTACTTGCTTCTTTCGCAACTACTTTTTCTTCTACAGTTTCATACTTTGCTGGGATGAGTTCAATTTTTTCAGACGCAGGTCTTTTTTCTACACTTTCAGAGACCTCTTTATATGTGGCAGGTGTAACAATAGGAATCCAGCACTGTCCTGGTTTCGATCCCGGTGGGATATCAGGTAGATTGGCAGTTGTCTTGCCTTGGCTTTCATCAGCACCTCTCATTCCTACCTTAGGTTTTTCTGTTGATCCTGTTTCTGCCCCTTCCACTGGTTTTGCAGTAGAGCCTGTTTCTGCTCCTTCTACATTTCTAGAAGCTGCCGGTGCAGTTTTCGCATCCTTCGCAGTAGTAGCATCTTTCGCATCTTTTCCATCTTTTGGTGTTTCTTTATTTGCCGAGCTGCTGCAAGTTGCGAAGACTGCTAAGACTGTCGCGACAAGTATAACTTTAAAGCTAAAATTTCTTAACATTTTTTTGTTCTCCATATATATCTAATGTAACCATCTAGATTTCCAAATAGAAAAAAGTAAAGTAGACTTTTACATATATGCAAAACATCGAGATATTTTTTACTTTACTTGATGAATTTTAATTTTGCAAAGAGCAATAAAAAAAATCGGCTTATTTTCTATATAGGGATTGCTTTATGCACGTTAAAAATCTTTGTCCTATTTTTGGTTTCTTAAAATCCTAGGTGAATACTAAAGTCAAAATTTTCTTTTTTTATTTCTGTAATTGAATGATTCGAGTATAATAAAATTATCCTCAAAATTAGAGAAAAGTCTTCCGGCTAAATATGAGGCTAATCCTGTTTTTACAGACTTTTGCATAGAGGTAATCTATTAAGTAAAACTTTGTCTCAAATCAATACTAGATATTTTGTTTTTTTGGAAAAAAAATCTATTCCATTTTAAAAAAGAATTTAATTGAGTTGATTCTTTCCATATTATCTGAGAAAATCTTCAATTCAATATGGCTAGTGATATTCCATTAGGTATTAATCCTCGGAAGATGGTTCCGTATAATGTAATGGTTGTCGATTCATCCAATACGGAGCGTCGGTTGATACAGCAGTTTTTAAGATCAGCCGATTTTAAAATAATAGGCGAAGCGAGTAATGGCAAAGATGCGATTACTCATATAAAGTCCCTCGAAGGGCAAGTAGATATTCTATGTATTGATTACCGGTTATCTGATATGACTATATTGTCGGTAATGGAAGAGATTCGCCCATTATTTCCGAAATTAATTACCCTAATTATAACTGAGTTTGCGGCAAAAGAAATTATCGAAGAAATTGTAAAATTAAAGGTAAATGCATTTTTAGTAAAACCTGTATCGAAAGCTTTATTGTATGAAAAATTAACTGCGTTACTTGGTCGAAAAGATTTAGCGGACAAAATAGTAATTGGATATAAACCTGTAGGAATTAATTTACATGAAATACAAATTCCTCCATTGCAAGAAGTGATGAATCGAGTGATTAGTTTTGATTCGAATCGAGTGGGTGGAAGTGGGGATTTGGAGACAATCATTGCGCCTGACAAAGCGCTATGTGCCGATATTCTTCGAATTGCAAATTCTGTTTATTACGGAAGATCGGGAACTGTTTCGACTTTAAAATCAGCGATTACACTTATTGGACTCGTCACGATTAAAAATATTGTAATTTTACAATTTAGGAAGAATTTTGCGAAGAATTTAACACAACCTTTATTTCAAAAACATCTGCATGAGATTCCACTTTTGACGGGGCTAATCGCAATTGACTTAAGTGCTCCTTTCGGATTAAAAAAACTAATAGATCAAATTATAATAAGTTCTACTCTTAGAAAAGTAGGAATGACCATCTTAGCTCAAAATTTAAAATTACGGTATTTAGAAATCATCAGGCTATTCGAATATGGATCTAAATCTCTTGTTCAACTAGAAAGAGAAGAATTAAATATTGATCATGTTCAAATTGGTATTAAAGTATTCAAAATATGGAAATTACCGCCGAGTTTGCTTTCAGTAGTGGCAAATCAAAGTTTTACTCTTGCTGAGATCGGACATGTAGAAGAATTGGATCGACTTCTTAGAGTCTCAGAAATTTTGGCGACCAAGATGCTTGGGATTCAGTCCTTAGAGGAAGACATGGAGATAGTGCTCACCGTATTCAAACTGTACCAAGTTCCAGAGGATATGATTGAACTTTTCAATGAGGATTATTATTCAAATATCAAAGGGCATCCTTTCTTCGATTCTATTTAATGAAAGGTTAATTTTTGATTGGATTTTTAGGACTGGTTTTCCATCTTTGTAATTAGTTCCATGAAATATATTATCGTTAGTCATATAGTAAAACTTATTTTATCGTTTTGGTTCTTATTTATTAGAAAACAAAACTATTATATACCAGAAGTCACAGAAAAATACCTCAAACAGAAAAATGGTTTTATTTTTGCTGGTTGGCATCACCAGATTTTATCTCTCACTAGGCATGTAGCTTATTATCTTCAGCGAGATCGACATATTTTACTTACTCCACTGGTTTCTCTTTCTAAGGATGGAGAATTTATCTACCAAACTTTTTTGCGTTTTAAGATGCAGTCCGTGAGAGGCTCTACTAGTAAGGGTGGCTCTACAGCACTTCGTCAAATACTTAAGGCAATTAAAGACGGAAGAGTTCCGATTTTTACACCAGACGGTCCTCGTGGTCCGGCTTTTAAAGTGCAGACTGGAGTGATTCAAATGGCTTCTTTAACCAAACTTCCTATTATTACTTTTTATTCCAAGTTTGATGAATACTACGAGTTTAAAAGTTGGGACAGGCAAAGATTTCCCAAATTCTTTGCAAGAGAATGGGTCGATTATTCAGAGCCTTTTTTTGTTCCCGAGAAAATCGAGAATTATGATGAGTATGCGCTAGAGTTAGAAAAAAGAATGTTAGAGCAAGTGGAACGTTTAGACAAAATAGTTGCAGAGGCAAAAACACAGAGGTAAAGTAATGGCACAGTATTTAAGATTAATCACTTTCATTTTATTCCTATCATTTTTCCAGTTCTGCGTGATTGGAAATACAGTTAAATTTCCATCCCTAGGCTCTGAGCGTGAGGCAGAATTAACTGAATATGTTATGGAAGGAGTTGATAAGGATAAAATACTAATTATTTCTATTGACGGCGTAATTTCCGAAACTCCTTCGAACAGCAGTTCTTTATTCGGTGGTCAGGGCGGAGAATCAACAGTTTCCGCCGTTATCAATGATTTGATTAAAGCTAGTTTTGACAGGGATATAAAAGGTATTATCCTCAAGGTAAACTCTCCCGGAGGAACTGTCACTGGAAGTGACCTAATATATAGAGAGTTAATGAAATACAAAGTTAGCACAGGAATTCCTATTGTTGCTCTTTTTATGGATAAAGCAGCGAGTGGTGGGTATTATGTTGCGATGGCTGCGGATAAGATTGTTTCTCTCCCAACCGCAGTGACAGGCTCTGTTGGTGTAATTTTATCTGGTTTTAATTTAAAAGAAGGTCTAGATAAACTAGGTGTAAAAGACCAATCAATTACTTCGGGTCCGAATAAAGCAATTGGTTCTCCTTTTTCTGAAATGAAACCAGAACAAAAAATCATTCTTCAATCTATTGTAAATAATCTTTATGACCGTTTTTTTGGAATCGTAAAACAGAATCGACAAAATATACGAGAAGAGCGATTGAAAGAACTTTGTGATGGAAGAATCTTTACTGCCGATCAGGCACTTAAAGAAGGTATGATTGATAAAGTAGGGTATATTGAAGAGACTGTTATTGAGTTAATGAAATTGGATAGGTATGCAAAGAGAGCTACGCCAAATAATAATAAGCCCCGTCTAGTTTATTACTCTCATTTAAAGCAAAAAGTCAGAAGTGTATACCAGATAGTTAGTGAGGATACTAATTATTTGAATGCATTTAGCAGTCTATTAAACGCTAAAACCGAAATTAAATTCATGTACCTCTGGTCTTATTAATGTTATTCAATTCGATTCCTTTTTTAATTCTATTTTTATTTACCTATATTCTTTATTGGAATGTAGATGATAAATATAAAAAATATATCATTGCTGCATCTTCTTTTCTTTTTTATCTATACTATGATATTTTAGCCACTGTTCATTTTTTTGTGGTGATTCTATTGAATTACTATTTCAGCCAGAAAATGTTCTCTATGAAAACTAATGGGGAGGATACAGGTAAATATTTGCATTGGATTTTGATTTTAAATATTTTGAATCTCGCATTCTTCAAATATTTTTATTTCTTTTTAGATTCTTTTTTTAGTTTGACTCATTCCCAAATGGTAAAGGACCTATCATCAACGGTAAACATTATATTACCGCTTGCAATTAGTTTTTATACATTTCAATTAATCGCAATTCAAGTGGATATTCATAGAGGCAGAGTGCTCGAGAAAATTCCTTTTTTCGATTATACAATTTTTATTATATTCTTTCCGCAGCTTATTGCCGGTCCGATTATGAGGACATCCGATTTTTTACCTAGATTAAATAATCCTACCATATCGTCTGATAGCATGAAAAAGGGATTATTTCTCTTGATGCTTGGTTTATTTAAAAAAGTTGTTATTGCGGATAACGTTGGTTCTCTTATCGCACCAGTGTATATGGAACCAGAAAAATTTCATTACATCTCTATTTTTATAAGCTTTCTTGGATTTGCAGTACAGGTATATTCTGATTTTAGTGGATATACTGATATGGCAAGAGGACTTGCCTTACTACTTGGATTTGAAATTCCAGAAAACTTTAAAGGTCCATTTTATTCTGTTTCCTTCACAGAGTTATGGTCTAGATGGCATATTACCTTATCTACATGGCTAAGGGATTATCTATATATACCACTCGGTGGAAATGCGAAAGGATTTCATCGCAGCAATATAAATATGTTTATTACTATGGTGTTAGGTGGATTCTGGCACGGTGCAAATATAGCTTTTATTTTATGGGGAGCTTATTTAGGGATACTCCTTTGGATAGAGAGACTTTTATTTAAGAGAGGTTACACTCTAATACCCACTAATCCAGTTTTGTTATTCGGAAAACGAATGATTGTTTTTTTACTATTTGCTTTTTCGGGAGTTTTTTTTAGAAGTGCGGCTTATGGGAATGATTCTCCACAGTTTATATACAAAATATTATCTAGTTTTTTTAGCTTAAACCTAGGAAAGGGAATTCCGGGAAGAGACGAACTTTTACTTTATATATTTCTTACTCTCTGTTTAAATTATTTTCAATACCAAGAAAAATCGGGTGAGAGATTAAAAAAGTTTCAGAATATATTATTACCAGTAGCCTCTATTTTTATTTTTCTCTTACTCGGTCTCTTTGGAGACGGGGGCGGCGATTTTATTTACTTTCAATTCTAGTAAGGTAAGAATGAGAGTAATAATTTTAGCGATTTCTTTTTTAATTTTTTTTCAAGACTGTCGAAACGATTGGTACCGTGAATTACCGGACCAACCCAAAGTAGAAGGAATTCGAAATTTTGTTGGGGTTTGGAAAAAAAAGTCTAATCCTAGGTCTGCCATCAATTCGCCGTGGCATAAAAATGAATGGGTTGAAAAAATCCTATTTCATCCTGATTTAACTTTTACTAAAACTTATGATTCAAAGGATTGGGTAGGGAATTCTTTGGTAGAGAGAAAAGTAGAAGGAAAAGGAATTTACGCCGTCCATGGGAACTGGATTTTACTAACAACCAAACAGATTCAGTCCACTGAAAAAAGAGATGGACAATTATACCAAAATCTATCTAATAACTCTGAATCTTCGCTCTTGTATTATTATTATATAGATAAAGATTTAATTATTCCGATGATTTATGATATGGGTTATGAAGAGAAAAACTTTGGTGTAAAAGATGGAGTTAAGACTGCGCATGACGATGCGAATCCAAATTTTTTTCATTATATAAAAATATATGCTTTTAAAGAATTTCAATCCCATGCTTATTACCCGGATATTTGAGAAATAATATGACCAACCCCTTTACAGTATTTAACAGAAGAAAATATGCAATTATTATCAAGAATAC
>JAGOHK010000135.1 GCA_017996175.1 Leptospiraceae bacterium | reverse complement strand
TATCTCATTTAGTGCATCGAGACAACCATGAATATCCCCAATAGCGATAATTTTTTCTGTATTCATTGTTTGTTCAATCCAATTCTCTCTCATAAAAATCTGTCAATTCCTATTTCTAACTATTTTGTATGGTACTGCAAATTCATTGAAATTGTTATTTAATTACAGATAATTTCAAACGTCTAAATTTTGGTTTTAAAAAGATTCTCTATAAATAATCTTCTGGGTTATCAAATAAAATTTCTTGAATCAATTCTTCTAGATACGAAATAGGATATTTTTGCGTTATATTCTCCAACATAGGCCAAATGTTGATCGGAGACATTGTGAGTAATTTTTCTTTTCTATTTTTATAAATGCTTTCCAATACATTATCAAGGGCTGTTATAGTGTTTAATATGCTACCATGTTGTGCGGCAGTTACAAGGGATAAAGTATTGTAATCCGCAGGAACAGTAGCTGGTCGAATGCCTGAATAAAAAAAATAGCGAGAAGAAAATAATTCAATATTTCTGTTCTTCCATTTTACTAATAAGCGATAGGAATCACTATAAAAATAATCTATTCGATCAATCATACTGTCAATCAACGATTTATAAATACTTTTTCTAATTTGCAATTTATGTTTTTTTAGATTTTCAGGGAAAAGATTCCAATCACTATTTATTTTAAAAATTTTCGATAGGTCTATTGTAAAATGAGTCAAGTCTCTTAATTCCACTATCTTCGAATCTTTATTAAATCGCACAAAACCATATTCGCTCGTAAAATATTCTCCATTTCTTTTATTTTTGAATTGTTTAAGTGCATGCTGAAATATACTGCTCATTGCATCTGGGTAACCTTCGAAGAATAGAATATGTTCATTTATAATTCTAAAGAAATCGAGCACCTTATCAGAATATACCTTTCCCACGTAATGATTTTTATCTAGTAAGTCATATACCGCAAAAAGTAAATCATTATAGTTGGCGATTTTTGTTCGGTTAGACTTAAATTCGAATTTATTTTCTCTTCGCAATTGGCATAGTTCTTTGAATTCTTGCTCATGCTCTTTAGTGGCTTTGTAAATGCGTTCGTGATATTCATCCATAGAATAATTCCTTTACTGTAAAGAGACTAACTACTGTAAACCACACTCACTGTAGTAGCTTTGTATTTTCTCTTTTTACTTTTAAATACAAATCTTTTTCTTTTTGAGATACTTTATCGGAAGCTAGATACATCGGCTCTAATTCTTCAAGAAGCATAGATTGTTCAAAGGCAGAGTTAAAGTATTTACATTCGTCAGGATATTTAGCTTTAATTTCTTCTCTTTTCTTTTGAGACCAATCCGCCGAATTTGGAAAATTTAACTTAAAGGGACTCTCTAATATTATATTTACAATTAAATTTTCAGCCATAATTTTACCAATAATAGTTGATTCGGTGTCTTCAGGCAAAATCTTATTAGCCTCATTATAGACATTTTTATTAAATAATTCTATTTCTTTTTTTTCTTTAGCTGTTCGCATTTTGTTTTTATCGTCCTGATTAGAAATTATCGTTAAAGTAATTACTTTTTCAATCAATATCCTTGTAAATGTTTTTCGTTAGAATAAAATGTCGGAAATTGGGAATAGTTAAAAATAAGGGTCTCGTTTACAAAATAAGGAACCAGTAATAAATTTTTCCATATCTTCTATTGAATCCCCTTCGCCTAGATCTTCTAAGACAAATCGTAGGTTTAGCGGTGACATTTTCAGTAGAGTCTTTTTCTCCTTTTGATAAATGCGCTCTAATACATTATCCAGAGCGGTTACTTCGGCAGATACATCCCAATTATTCCCGCCTGACACACGGCAAAGAATGTTAAAAATTGATTGAGTCGTTGAAACTGAATAGATGGGAAAAATTCCATTTTCAGAAACAACAAATCGAATATTTCGCTTTTCCCATTTTCCAAAAAAATAATTCGATTCACTGTAATAATATTCTATCCTATCGATCATACTTTCTAGTAAAGATTTATAAATACTTTTTCTAATCTGAAAAGGATGCTTGGTTAAATTTTCCGGAAATTCTTCCCAATTACTTTCTATCTTAAAAATGTCCGAAAGGTCTATCGTGAAATGAGTTAGGTCGCTTAATTTTACCTCTCTAAGCATGTCAAAGTAATTAATAAAATTATGACTATAATTGTGTAGTCCCGTTCTATTCTTTTTGTAATACTGAAATGCTTTATTAAATATACTTTTCATAACCTTGGAATTTTTTTCAAAAAATAAAATCTGCTGATTCATAATTCTAAAAAAAGCAAGCGTCTTATCGGAATACACCTCTTTGAATATTTGTTTCTTATACAAAAGATGATAGACCATAGAAAGTAAACCTTCATAGTCAGAAATTCCCATATCGTAGGACAGGAAATATATCTTGTTCTTACTTCGTAATTTACAAAGTTGATTGAATTCCTGCTCATGCTCGTCTGTTGCTTTGTAAATTCTTTGGTGGTATTCGTTCATAGATGAGTTGAAATACTGCCTAGATGGTTTTGTGTTATATTTTTTAAAAACATGTTTCCTCGATATTGAATTGTATATGAATGTCAAGTTTAGCTTTTTAAATCAAAAAATATTATTCTTCTTTTTAAAACTAGAATAAGCTTCTTTAAAAACGAGAAGTGGGATAATCCTAAGCCGCGAATCGAATACTTTATTATGCTTGGTTTTAATTTTTTTTCCATATTCATTTCCTTTTTCCCTTTTTTAAATTTAGAGAATTAAATTCAATTAAAACTCCTAATCTTTTATTCTATCCAATTTGTTCTTCCTCGATAGATTCATATTATATTGTTTCATTCCATAACTTTTGGACAATCTTAAAAATAATAATAGAAGAAAATCCAAAAGAATTTGAATTGGGATATTCATAATTCCTAAGTCATCAATGTTCCATGAAAGAGATTGTTTTTCTTTGATGCGTCAAGTGACTGATACGTTTTTTTTGATTGCTTTGGAAAATATGTTATTAACTCAACTACGTGGGGTAAACGAAACGTCCGATTTAGGTTTACTCTGTAACAATAATTTGCTTGAGATTAATTGGCATCCAAAGAAAATATAGATCGAAACGAAAAAGGGGATAGAACTTTACACTAGGGGTTATATTAATGCAAAGGTTAATTAGAAATGCGTCATTAGAAAGAGCTCTCGTCTTTTCAATCCCATTGTTTATTGTAATTGCAGCTGAGTTATTTTTACAATTTCGAACATGGAATTTATTTATTTTATTTTTCTTAATACTATGTATTATCTATCCCTTCATACAATTTGTTAAGGCAATAAATTGGCTGACCTCTCCAGAAAAACATCCAATTTATGGGCAATTAAAAAAATATGGGTTATCAATTTCAGAATTAGAAAAAGAATTAGAAAACCCGTTGTGTAAGATAAGAGATATTATATTTTTAAATGATTATATAATTTACGATTATAGATCAATCATCGTGATTCAGGACTATAAAAGTATAATATGGATTCATGAAACGGTAACAACTTATTATGAATCGATGATAAAAGATCGTTCCATAAAAGAAATATATATTTACTTTTTAAATGGACATCGTATTAATATACCAACTGCAATGCAAAAATCAAATGTAAAAAAGTATAGAGATTTATTAGAAAAGAAAACAAAGAATTTTTTACATTGGGATTTATTAATAGAAAAAACAAATGCTTTAATCGGTTATCATGATAAGTTTCGTTCTCTTTTTGAATCAGATCCTTCCCTTTTAAGGACACATAGGGAGGAATTACAACAAACGATAAACAGTAGCATTTGAAATTATTTTATTGCATTTATTAAACCGAGGAGTGGTAATGAAACCAACTATAACACTAATTCTATTTTTCTTTACAGCGAATCTTTTTTCAGAAACTGAAATCAAAGCAAAAATTATCTCTTTCAAAGGAAATGTGGAAATTAGTTTTAAGAATCAAAAAGTAAAACCTTCATCTAACAAAGAAATTTCCCTTGATTCGATTATTAAAACCGGTAAGAGTGGAAAAATAGATTTAATAATAAATGGTCTTTATTATAGTATTAAAGAAAATCAAAATATTGAAATTAAAAAATTCAATGAAGTTTCCTTCTATCTTTCAGAAACAACTAAACAAGGGAATACTCAAAAAACCTATTCAAATAATTTGAATAAATTGATACTAGAAAATGGGGAAGCACGATTTAAAAAATACTTAGAAAAAAAAGTCAAAGATGAAATCATATTCAAGGATTGGAAAGAAATAATTGAATTATCCTTTAACAAATTAATTTCAAACTCTAAAAATGAACCATTTAACTATCAATACGCAATTATTGATGACCAAGGATTTAATGCTGAATCAATAGCGGGTGGATACTTTATTGTATCTACTGGTACACTTGAGACTATAGACGCCTATGTTTCGAAGAATTCAGATTATCGCAAGAACCAAACACAAACAAATAAGAACCAAATCAGAGAATATTATATAGCAGCCATTTTAGCGCATGAATTGGCACATTATTATAATCGTCATGCATTTATAGCTGGTAAAAGAATCATAAAAAAGACTTCTGAATTAGATGGCTCAGAAAAAGAATTAGAGTTTATCAGATCAAATCAAGAATTAGAACTTGATGCAGACTTAACTGGTTTAAGTTTTTTTCTTTCAGCAAATTATGAAAAGAAATGGTTTGAAAATATGCTAATCATTTTAAAGGATCTTGATTCTGAACAAGCTCAAATCCAAAATCTTTTTTTTCAGACTCATCCAAGTCCCAATGAGAGATTATCAAAGATGCAAGATTCGAAACAAGAGCTTTATACTGTTGCATCAAAACTAGAAAAAACTTTTGCGGATATTCAATTGGGTAGAAGCTTAGATTCTAGTCTTAAGATTATTGAGAATGCCTTAGAAACTTATCCGATTAATACAAATTTACTTGAAGCCAAAGCCCTGTGTCTTCATAAAATGTGGTTAAATGATGTTAGCCCATTAGAACAAAAGTTACGAGCTATTTTAAATCCACCTGCATTTATGAGCGATTTAATATTGAAAATGGATACAAGAAAAGGAGAAGAAAAAATTCCAGGAAATAAAAAAAAGTATTACGATGCCATAGAAGCCTACGAAAAAGCTTATCTGCGCACATTAAGTCCAATTTCTTTATCTAATTATTCAACCCTTTTACTATACGATAAAGATAAAAGAAAATTAGGGCTAGAATATGCTAACCAAGCGTATAAGACTATCTTGATAAGATCAATTTTTAATGACGATAACATACTAGGTTCAGTTGCTCTTTTAAATAACTACTCAGTTGCTTTGTATTGGAATAAAGAATACAAAAAAGCTTCTAATGAATTAAGCGGATTTATAGGAAAGATTAAGAAGTTAGAAGAAGTCATAAATAAAGATCTAGATTATAAAAGAAAAATTAAGAAAGGAGAATCCATTAGTCAACAAATCAATCCTGTTTACGTTTCAGACTTCTCCACTCTTTATTTGAACCAAGCAATCATTGAATTCGAAACCGGTGACTTGACAAAAGGAAAAGAATTCGCTCAAAAATATTTAGAGGAAAGAGAAAGTATATCAAATTGGTCAAAATACCTTGCTCTATTGAATGGAATACAATTACCACCAAGAATTAAAATCGATGATATAAATTCAGATAATTTCAGTCTCGGAGATAATTTGGAATCAGTAGAAAAAAGATTGGGGAAAGCATACGAATCTAGAGAAACAATAAATTTCATAGAAGGAGAACAAATTGTAGAGAAAGCAATTCTTTACCGTGAAAAAGGAATTTCCCTATATTTTCTGGCTGATACACTTATTTCATTTGAAATTTATTATAACTCACAGGAATCATTAAAAAATGGATTAAAGATAGGAACTAGCAAAGAAGAATTAGTAAAAATACTAGGAAAACGATACAAAACATATTTACTTTTTGGACTTCTATACGAAGGAGAAAATGTAAATATATCTATTGATTTAAATTTGCAAAATTCTGTGAATAAAATAACAGTAAAGAAAACTTTGGACTAAAAAAAAAATAGAAATCTATGAAATAGTAGAATAAGGTTTTTTATTCTTTAGCGTTCTTTATCAATTTATAAATAGGGAAATCATTTACTCTTTCATACATACTATTTCTTCCTAAAAATATGGATGGAGGAGTCTGAATTTCTCCATCGAACTTTGAGGTCTGCTTTTTGAATTGGTCATCAATATAAGATCGAATTTCAGACAGAAAAATGTATCCGTCTTCTTCCTTTTTAATAGAGTCAGCATTGGGAAAACTTGGATTTGCCCCTAATGCATTTAACAACACATGTGTATAAATGCTTTGTTCAATTTCTGCTCTCATAACGGATATTTCATTCCCACTTGAACTTGCAAAAATAAATCGACCAGTTCCATTCGCCATTATTTTCATAGCACTGTCATCCCCCTTTGATACCATTGCGGTAGATACCGCACCGGAATAACAGGAGTCTAAAATTAAGACTAATTTCTGAGATTTTATATTCATAAATACATCGTCGAGATACTCTGAATTAATTCCCTGGTATTTAGCGACATTTGGATTCTCTGTATCTTTCGACCATAAAAAATCCTGCGGTACTAAATAATAAATCCTTTTCCCATTTGTTTTCAAAGCATTCATACCATGTCCGCTAAAATAAACTAATACCACATCATCAGGTTTTGCATTTTTCTGAATTTCTAAAAATTTATCTTCAATAGCTTTTTTAGTCGCTTGCTCATTAGTAAGCAAGTATTTGTGAACTTCGGAATATAGAGTACCTTCCATTTGAGAAAAATGTTTTTTAATATCCTCTGCATCTTTATCAGCATATTCTAATTTATGATTGTCAGGATAGTTTTTGATTCCAACAGCAAGAAGATATAAATCTGGTTTTTGCAATACAGTATTTTTTGGAATATACCTCTCCACTTCAAAAGTAGGATAGGATTGAGGTACTCTTTCGCTATTATAAACTTTTATTTCGATTCGGTTGTTTCCGTATTTTAAGGGCAAATCAAAATCTAATCTTATTTTTCTTTTACCGACCTCATCATCATTAATAAGTTTTAATTTATTTTCTTTTGTTAAATCCTGTCTTGCAAATTGAATTCCATTTACAAATACAACGGCTTCATCCAATTTGCCTCCATTTCTTTCCGTTACTTCGAAAGAAAGATTTGTTTTATCAGAATTAGAAAAAATTTTTTTCTGAGTAGGAAAAAGAGGCTCTATATAGGGCAGTGTATTAATACCCTTTGATAAATCCTTTTTATCTGGTTCAAAATTTCCTCTTAAAATCAAAGCAAGCAGATCAGGAATATAATAATCACTCATTAAGTCCTGCATATCTATAAAACCGGATTGCACTTCGGAAGATTGATAGCTAATCATGCTCAATGCTGAATTTCCTTGGTAATCAAAATATCCTTCGGGAGTATAAACGAGAGAGGAATTATCGTCGAAAAACATTTGTGTGGCTTGGAGGAATGAATCCCCTTTTTCTAATTTATATTCTGTTTTAATTATTTCGTTCCAGTTCCAATATTTAATAGACCTGTCCTCAGATAGAGAAACTAAAATGTGCCCATTGTTGATAAAGTGCGTTGATTGAACTTCATTTGAATGTGAAACTAATATTTGTAAAAGTGTAGGTTTGGGTTCCAATTTCCAAACACTAATAGAATTATCACCGGATGAAAAAATAATCACCTTTCCATCAGGAGAATATTTTATATCATTAATATATCTAGAATGCACTTCTAAATCAAAATCCAATAATTGTTCACCAAAAATATTCCATTCTTTTACTTTATTTTGACCTTGAACAGTTATTAACTTTTTGCCATCAGGTGAAAATGCAATTGCAAATATACCATATCCTTCAAAGTCTGTTAAACTGTTTAAAAGTTTTCCATCCTTATTCCATATCTTTACAGTTCTGTCCAGAGAAGTGGTAGCTAATGTTTTATTATCAGCTGAAAATACAATCTTTTGTATTTCTTCATGGTGTCCTTCAATAGTTTGTGAAAACTTTCCATTAGTGCTCCAAATTTTTACAATGCCTTTTATAGAGCCAGTTGCTAATAAATCCCCATTCGGAGAAAATGCCAATGCAGTTATTTTATCATTATTCTCTTTTAATTCTTGTAAAAGATTCCCGGTAAAGTCCCATATTTCTACTATATTGTTGAATGATAGTGTCGCTATTTTTTTTTCATCAGGTGAAATTTCAATTTTTCTTATCCCATTATCAGGATAACGCATAATAACTTTAGATAAATTTTCAAAAATACTAAAAGTATTAATTGATTTAAAATCCTTATCCCTTGTTATTATACTTTTTCCTTTCAATGAAAGGGGGGTATCTGGAGTTCCTTTTAAGTCAAACAAAAGCTTTCCATTTATGCTCCAAATCTTTGCTGTACCATCCATAGATGCTGTCGCTATAGTTTTTCCATCTGGTGAAAATGAACTTTGAAATACTGAGCCTGCATGACCAATTAATTCATTTATTTTTTCTTCGGTTAAACTCCATAATATGACAGAATGATTTACAGATGCAATTGCCAATGTTTTCCCATCTGGCGAATATTTTACATCGTATATTTGTCCAAAATTCCAATCTAAATGATATATTTTTTGTCCATTCATACTCCATACTTTGGCTGTTTCTGGAGAGACTGTTGCAATTGTTTTTCCATCTGGAGAAAATGCAACATGTTGAACTTCATTAAAATGTCTTCTCAACTTGAAATGAAGTCTTTCGTTTGCTTCCCATAGATTTACTGAATTGTCTTGATGAGTAATTGCAATTTTTTTTCCTTCAGGTGAAAATGCTATGTGCCTTACATCACTTAAATGTCCTTTCAACGTGGATAAAAATTTTCCATCTGAACTCAAAAGATTTACATTATTGTAAAAAGTAGTTGCAATAGTTTTTCCATCAGGTGAGATGTTAATTGGTTCTCCACCATTATACTGCAAATCCTTTATAAGTTTTCCTACTTTATTCCAGATTTCTACTGAAAGAAATCCACTAGTTATTAAAGTGTTTCCGTTTGGTGAAAATACTAAATCGGAAGATGGACTACCTTTTAATTCGTATAAAAGTTTTCCTTTGATGCTCCATAATTTTGTGGTATTAAAGTCAAGAGTAGCTAGCACATTATTGTCTGGAGACAGAGTTGCCTTTGTTCCTAAGGATGTATGTCCAGTTAAGTCTAATAAAAGTTTTCCATTGTCTGTATTCCATACCTTTACAGTTCGATCATTAGAAGAAGTAACTAATAACCTACCATCTGACGAAAAGAATACTTGATTAACCGATCCTTTATGTCCATCTTGTAACAATATTTTAAGCGTTCTATTATTCTTTAAAATCCAAGATTCTATTCCATATTTTGTGTATTTTTTATTTTTAAAATAAAATTCAAAATCTTTATCGCTCTTGGCTCTCACAAGATAACCACTCCCCAACTCATAAACTCTTTTTAAATATTTGTCAGATTTTTCCCAATTTTCTTGTAACGAATAAAATGCAGCAATAGTATATAAAAAATCAGATTCCTTTGAATAAGCAGAAAAATATTCATCTAAATTCAATGTTTTATTTTTTTTAAGAACTTCTTTTCTATTGCCAAAATCTTTTAACTTATACAAAAACCAAAATGAAGTTTGAATTTCAATGGAATTCTTATTCTTTAATTGTTCATCCCAATCTTTTATAACAATAATTAATTTGCTTTCTTTATTGTATTCACGGGATAAAGTTTCTAAAGCATGAAAAAAATATTTTATTCCTTTTTTCTCTTCCCCTTGTATAAAATACATAATCGATGCATTAAATTGAAAACTAGATAAAGAAGGGTCTGCATTTATACCTTGAAGAGTATTTTCAATACCTTTTTTAGTTTTTTTATCTAAATAGTAGTACCAACCAATCCTTGCATGTAGTTCAGCTGTCACTGAACTATTTTCTGAAATGCTATTAAGTTTATCCTCTAATACGATATACGCTTTTGCTTTTTCCCCCATTTTCCTTAGACAATCTGCATAATTAATTATTGAAACCGAATCGGAATTTCGTTTTAGTATAAAATTGAAATCAAGCATGGCTTTTTTAAAATCTTTTATCTCACAAAGTGACAACGCTCTTATATTTCTTATATCTATATAAATTGATCGCAAGAATGAAAATTCATTTTCTCTTAAATCATCTAATTTATCATATTCGATATTATATTCTTCTAATTTATTCGCTTCCTTTGTTGCTTTTTTATATTCTCTTGCATCAAATGCCTTACTTGTTGCAATATATATGTCTTTTAATTCATTTCTCCATTTTAAAGATAATGTTTTTTCAGAAAGAAAAACAAACGCAAAGAAAAAAAATAAAATGAGTCGTCTTAGAGTAAAAAATATTTTTGAATACATGATTCATTATAAATTTGCACTCATTGAAAATCAAGAAAAAAGATTTTCGTTTAGTGGTTTATGACTCTCTCCATATTGCCACTGTAGACTATGAGTTATTTATTTCGAGAATGTCCTTTTTTTGCTTTTCTTAAAAATTTTTCAAAATTTTTTCCTTACGTCGTCTCTACTAAAACAAAGGAAGGGTATTCAAATGAAAAATTTAATAGCAATCATGATAGTAATTATCATGACTGGAATTGGATGTAAAAGCGAGCAAATAAAGGATAATGTTTCGACAACTGCAAAAGTGACAAAATCAGTTGTTGCAGTTTCAACTCCTCCAACAGCTGAAGAAATTGTTTTCGTAGCTTATATAGGAGCACAGACAGAACAATTATTAGAATCCTTTAATACTTTGATCCAACAAGATTCCGCAACTCCTGAACAATGGAAAACAGGACTTGTATTGGTTAATGGTATTGCAGGTAAATTAGAAATTCTTTTATATTCAGTGGAAATATCCAATCCAGATTTGTTGAGAGTAAAAGAAAAACTTGTTTCTGCTAATAATGAAATTCGTGCAACTGCAAAGAATTTGGCTATAGCAACAAATGCCTTGGAAAATGAGAATGCCACTTTAGCAACTTTATATATGTTAAAAGCAAAAGATAACATGCAAAATGCTAAAAATCATTTATACAATGCAAAAAACTACGTTGCTCAAAGATAATTAACCCATGATATTGAAGTTGAGATAAGTTTCAACTTCGGTATCAATCCTCAAATACAAATAACTTTAAAAAACGCTCCGTGTTTAAAAAAATAAAGGATGGAATTAAATGAGAATCAACATCGAATATAAAACAACTGAAAATTCCAGTGTCTGGAAAAAGGCACATAAAAATATATATGCTCCTTGTAGTTTCTGTCGCTGGCATAGAGGCGATAATGCTAATGTAAAAAAAAGAAATGGTAGAAAGAAGAAAACATTTAGAGATTATAGATTTTCTAGTTAGGTGGCTTTATTTATTAGAAATGTAATACCTGCCGAAATTAAACATATGAGTTACCACAAAGGTTTGTTTGAGCGAAGAAGTACTTTTAAAGATAATTTTATTCCCAAAATAATGTATTTCTCGTTTATGGTTATACTATTTTTTTTATATAGAGTATCTAAAAATACAGATATTTACTCTTTCAAAGAAAAAATACTAATCCTATTTCTAATAGCTTTTCTTTTTTTGGGAATACGGTTTCTATATTCTATCATTCTAAACAAAATCAATCAAAATATTAGAGATCGATTTGCTCAGAATCTACTAGATGCAAGCAAGAATTCAGATAATTTAGAAAACTACTCATTATATTTAAGTCATTTTTTCAAAAAAGAGCCGTTTCAAATAGAATTAAAAGGGCTTCAACACAAAGTTGAAATAGAAGAGCAATACAATAATGTAGAATGTTTGATAACGGAGACATTAGAGTTTATAACCCCTTTAGTTTCGGCTGGATATCGAGATAATCATTTAGGTGCCGGAAAAGTGCAAATTTCAGAAAGCGAATGGCATACGGATTTGTTTTTTTTAGCTAAGAATGCACTTTTTCTAATTGCTATTCCATTTGGCGCCTCGGGAATAAAAAAGGAGTTGGAATGGATTCTTGAAAATAAATTCTTAACTAAAACAATTTTCATCATGCCTCCGATTTCTTTACATCAGGATGAAGCAAGAAATTTATGGGAAAATGTAGTGATAAGTTATGCGGATTTTGGATTCGATATTCCAGAATATGATTCGGATGGCTTACTTTTTGCCTACAATAGTAATAAAGAAATTATGGTTGCTGAAAAAGTAAAAGACATATTGGATCCTGAAATTTTTGCAACGCATATTAAAATACTCTTAGACTTTTCGAGAAAAAAAAATGACCTCGATGAATCAGATTCAGTAATTAATAAAAAGGAAATAACTAGAAAAACAGCTTCATTGATTCATAGTATCAGCGAAGCTAAAATGCTTAAACCCCATTGGTTCATTCCAAGTATGCCTACGTCTCTGTATGGATCAATGATACCTTTCATATCTCTTATATTATTCCTCTTTGGAGTGTTTAATTTAATTATTAATACAAAAGTTCCTGCATTTGTAAGCGGGATATCTATTGTTATTTCCGTTTTAATTCTTTTCACTATATTAAGTAATATGAATATAAAATATTATGAATTCAATGATACAGAAATTATTGTCAAATATAAATTTCTTTTTAATGATATTCGTATAAAATGGGAGAATATTGAAGAAATTGACCTTGTCTGCATAAATACTCAGTATTCGAAAGGAAAACCTTTCTTAGAGCGTGTCTGAAAAGCCGTCTAACGTTTCGTAAGCTTGCGTGTATTAGAAAAACCTGATATTCTTTTCGCCATTAATGAAACCATTGCAAGATAAATTAGCGATTCACTATTTCTTGGAAG
>JAGOHK010000134.1 GCA_017996175.1 Leptospiraceae bacterium | reverse complement strand
GTATAGTACGGTTTCAAAGGATCACCACCTCCAATCCATACTCCATTGGAGTCTAGACGTTCGGGGATATAATCTGTTTCCCGTTTAAAACATTCAGTAATCTCATCATTCAAACCTCTCGATTGTCGACCACCCACTCCAAAGTTCTGCACATTCCACCCATTAGCCCCTAAATATACATCCAAACTAGAATGACCATATATTGGAACATCAACCAAATCAAGTCGACTGTCTCCCCAAAAGGATACTGCTGTGTTGCCGTCATATATATCTGAGGTTATACAATTGTATACATCACGATCAAACAAACCATCATTATTAAAATCAATTCCAGTCACCAAATTTCTCTTAAAAATTGGATTTGCAAAAACCTCTAAATTAATCACAAGTAACAGTAAAAATAAAAAAGATTTCATATTATATCTCCTCAATAATAAAATTATAACTACAATCGTTTTTTGATATCGCGATAAAGAAAGACTTGCTAACTTGATTAAATGTACAGGACTGATATTGCCCTGCAGTTGACGGAGAAAAACCAGGATCTATTCCCGGACTCATTGTACAAGTATAATTTGCCTGAAAATATTTTGTATTTGAACATGAATATAAACCAAAAGCTACACTTGATGAGGAACAATTGGTCACCAATGTCAAAGTTGCTTTCAAGTTTTTATTCATATTGTTATCAGCAACGAAGAGATTCGTACCTCTTTGTGCAGCATTTTGAGAAACGACCAAATTAGGGTTACCGTCAAAAGTATACGTTTGCCCAATCTCTAAAGAAATTGGCTTGGGAATATCATTATTCAAGCCCAAAGCAGTCCCAATCACATCGCCTCCGCATAATGAATCACCTAATGCGTATCTTCCGCCAACCATCCTTAAATACAAATAGTCTCCAATAAACTTTGTTGGTTTCTCTGAATAATTACTTTTCATCTTGTCTTCATTGCTTTTTGGTTGCTCACAATTTTGAAAGTTAATCATTAGGATGCAGATAATTAGAATTATTCTCATAGATCAATTCCTCTTTTTATCATTTCATCAATGACAAGTTCTCTAGTCTTTACATGGTTTTGGATTGCTAATTCAAAGATACTTTTGTCTATATCTGGATTTTTTTCTAGGTAAGGTTTTAAAATAGTATGGGAATAAATGCCAATAAGGGAGTTAATTCGTATTACCCGCAAATCGTCTTCAGGTAATCTGGGAATTTGTATTTGAACGGTTTCGAAAAAGACTTTTAGATTGGCTATATTTTCGGACTTCTTATTTTCTTTGGTGCTACCTTCTAGTTTTCGATTTTCAGGCGGTAGACCCAAATCCCAATCTAAAACATCGGCTTCTATTTCACTTTCTGTTCTCTTTTGGTAGTAAAAGTTGTCATTGAAATTTTGAACTGACTCTGCGATTATTTTTTCATCCAGCCATTTCATCTGATTTAGAGTAGTTTCTAACTCGGAAATAGATTTAACTTCTTTATCTGAAACTCTATACTCTGGATTTTCGCCAGAATAACCATTAGGATTATTGCTATACACCACAAGGTCGGTACTAAGTTTGAGAAGTAATAAAGATTCTTGCGCTTTATTACCATTGTCTATTCCCAAACAGGACAGGAAGAGAAACGAAAGGATAACTAAACGAACGAACGAACGAACGAACGATTGATAATTTAACATGGTATTTCTCGCTTTTATGATAATTTTTATATTGAAAACTAGTATAAATAACTGAATTTAAAGAATGTTATTTTTTGCAAGTATTTTTTATTAGGGCAAAAACTAAAATATTCTCTATAATTAATATACACTGGTTTTCAGTTTTGGAGACGAGGATGGAAATTAGTGGTATAGCTCAGTTAGGAAATTGAAATTATTGTAAACAGACCTTAAATACAAATGACTTTTTAAGTGCCCACTTCATTTCCTATTTTAAACTTCATCGTCTCTTTTGAAAATTCGTCTGGAAAGAAAAAAGGCAAATATGCCAACGATGAGTCCACCTAGAACCATGGAATAACTGTTGTTATTTCCACGATTTAGATAGGCGAGTAGAGAGCTGTCTTCATCAGAATTAAAAGCGAGAGGTAAACCATAGAGACTATCGGTTTGTTCGAGAGACAAAGTTGCATTATCCGCTGAGGTAATATCTACATTGGATTGATTGAAAACTTTTATGAGGAGGTAAGTTTTAGAAAAAGAATAAAATTCTTTTGTGATTGGATGATGAATCATTGTATCTTCTGAAGTGACTTTAGTAACTTTAGAGCCGTAGTTGTAATCTGTCCAAGTTGGGAAGGGAGAATTAGAATCTCGCTGGTGGTACAATTCACATTCATGACCCGGAATATTATAAACTCCTAATGAACTAACAATTTTATACTTGGCGCCAGTCGAACGATTTAGAATTTTAAAATAAAAACTTTTACTTGTAGAATGATCCCAAGCAATAATGGCAATGGGTTCACTAGAAGAATCTTTAGATATTGCATTCTGGATTTCTATGTTTCTAACTTCATTACTTCCTGGAACAGATTTTTGAACCGGGACTTTAGAAAAATAACTTTCCGGATTACAAAGATTTGCCACAGAAATAAAAATATTTTCTTTATGTTGTATATTTGTAGAATTCTCTAAAAAAACAAATTGATATACCATATTAGAATGTAGGGGTTTATCGGGAGTAAATGTTATTTTATCCATTGTGACAACGGTTACACCATTAATACTTCCCCCCGATATAATATCCTTTAAGGATAGTGTGCCGTTGATCTGGTTATTTACCACCAATTGTGCGGTTTGACTAGAGCTTGTAGTCAGCATTCCAGATTTTAAATTAACTGATAGGATTCCATTTTGAATGATAATATCTGGATTGGTGGATATGCCGTTAAATTCAGAACTAGTAGGAGTTACATTCCAATTTCTATTGGGAGAAATTTCTTCCCTGGTGCGACTCTCATTTGCAGTAGTAGTATTAGATGAGGAAGGATTTTTATTTGAATCAGAGCAGTAGAAAAAGGAGAATACAAGTAGAGTTAATATAATTGCGAATTTCATAGGAATTCCCCTATTTAGTTTTTGAACTATATGTAATACATAGTGCTTTCTAATATATACTATGTATAGGTATAGAATACAACAATTATTAAATAAATTCTAAAATAGTCCGCCGTGGTTTCAATTCTAAAATTAAGATTTTCTCATCTGGCAAAATGGGCGTAGGACTCCACTTGTCCGGAATTTCAACAGCTTTGTATAACCTATCTAAATAAGATTCTTTCGTAATTTCATAAGCACCTAGACTCCAAGTTACTTCATTGAGTTGTTGGGTATCAAATAAAGTAAACCCGTCCCGATAAAGTGCTTCAAACAAATACGTTAGAGCAAATTTCCCAGCATCCGATTCAAACGAAAACATACTTTCTCCGGCAAAGAGTTTGCCGATTGCAACACCATACACACCTCCCACCAATTCTCCCTTTTGGTTCCATGCTTCTACACTATGTGCATAACCTCTGCGATGAAGCTCTGTATACCCCTTTAAAAATCCATCTGTAATCCAAGTAATTTCGTTTACTCTCTGTGCACACCCCTTCATCACTTCGGTGAATGCTTGGTTAAATGTGATTTTGTAGATTTGTTTGCGAATCTTCTTACGTACGGTTTTAGAAACATGAAGACCATCTATTTCAAAGATTGCTCTTGGATGCAGGCAATACCAACGAATCGGATTTTGCGACCAAGGAAAAATTCCATGCATATACGCGTAGAGGAGTCTATCAGAAGAAAAATCTCCTCCAATTGCGACAAGGTCATCCAACTTTCGAAGAGGATCACCAAAAAATTTATGAAAATCTTCCATTCCGCTCATGGCACGAAATTGACTCCAAGGATAGAATTCTTTTGAAGATGTGAATTTGTATCTTCATAAAACTCAAGCATAGACCTGTAGGCTTGCGGTGTCAACTTCAACTCTTGGTCGTTCTTTAAGTATTTTTCCACAGGTAATAAATTGTATTGATAACCGGTTTTTTCATTCGAGACATAGACGAACACGGGAACGTATTCAATATCCCGAATAGAAATTTCACTCTTTCCGTCGCGAATTGTTTTAGTAAGTTTAAAATTAAAAATCATACCGCCGTTCGTGTATCGTTTGATTTGTCCTGAAACAAAGTTGCCCAAAGAATAGATTACCATTCGCTGTTTTTTTTCTCCATACTTATCTTCCAACAAGCTTACCTGATACGGTTGTAATACATGTGGATGCCCACCAAGAATAATATCAGCACCCTCTAAAAAAGCAAAATCAACCATTTCCTTTTGGAATTTATCAGGAAATCTTGCATATTCTGTACCAAAATGGTAACAGACAACAACCAAATCAGGCTTTAAGCTTTTGGCGAGTTCGATGTCTTCGCTAATACGAGCTTTATCAATTAAGTTGACTACTTTGTCTTTTGGGACTAAAATTCCATTCGTGCTATAGGTATAACTCAAAAAAGCGATTGTAAAATCTTTCACTCGATAAAGTAAAATTCGATTTTTTTCAAACTCTTCTTGCGATTTATATGTTCCGAGATGTTTGATTCCCACTTTATCTAGGGTGTCAATCGTATGATCAATCCCCTTTCGCCCTGTATCGACCGAATGATTATTGGATGTAGTAACAATATCAAATCCAATATCTTTTAGGGTATAAACCAATTCATCTGGTGCGCCAAACTGAGGGTAACCGGCAAATAGCTTTGGGTCGCCGGGCAGGGTTGTTTCTAAATTTCCAAACGTAATATCCGAACCCAGTAAGTAGTTTTTTACATCCTTGAACACTGGGTCAAAGTTATAACACTTACACTTTGGGTCGAATGCAGAGGTCAACTGAGTAGAATGAACCATAATATCTCCCACGGCAGAGATTAGTATGGTTGTATCTTCGGGTTTCATTTTTATCAAATCTCGAATGAAATGCCGAGAACAATTTGCAAAAACTAAAAGCAAAATAGTATATAAAATAGACAGCCTGTATTTTCTGAAAATCAACTTTGAGACCATTTCATTTTTACAATATTTTAGAAAGTAAGCGTCAAGTTAACCATAAAAGACCGCCCAGGTTGCGGTAACATAGAAGAATCATAACCTCCAGAACGCTCGTAATAATAATTACCTGCATTCGCGTTTCCAACCCCTGGGTGTACATAGTATTCATTAAATACATTCAAAATTTTAAATGTGAAAAATCCATAGTTTTGAAAATTAACAGTAAACCCTGTATCAAAAACAAAGTATGGATCCAATCTTTTATTTTCCTGTCCTACTATACGTCTAAGAATTGTCTCCGAATCGTCGTTTGGTAAAGGACTATTATTACTTAACACGTTCCTAGAATAAAATTCTCTAGCACCTACATAGTTTCCTCTGAAGTTTAAAATAAAATATTCCTTAATTGGCAGATTAATTCCTAAGTTTATTTTATGAGGAGCTATATCTCCTAAATTTGTATACTTTCGCTGACGAGGTAAAAAAGAAGCCAATCCATGATAGTATTTGCCAAAAGGACCATCTACTTGGTCTCCTTGAAATAAAAATTCATATTGCCCAAGCGGAGTTACACCCTCTTTCCATTGACCCATATTATGATCATAGTAGATATCCGATAACGCAGTTGTGTAAGTGTAATAGGCATACAAACTAATAGGTGCAGACTTGGTAATGAAATTATTCAAATTCCATTTAAACTTATATTCAAAACCATAAATTCTTCTTCTACCAGCATTTTGTGCCGACTCTTTGATTACGTTTTCATATCTAGAATAAAACAGGGATGCTTCATTGGAAATCTGTTTACCTTGATTCATTAAAATCAACTCGGTAGATTTCACATTTTCTGGTTTCAAGTTTTGGTCTGATACCCGCCCAGAAAAACCTCCATACAATAATATGGGAGGTGGTTCATTGAAAGCTTCCCCATAAAGTAACTTAATTGCAGTCTGATCCCGAAGTTTATAAATTCCAGTTATTCTAGGATTTAAGGCTCTTCCGTAAATAGAATTTTCATCGTAACGTATACCAGGGCTAAATCGAAATTTGCCCCAATCTATGATTGCAAGCAAAAATCCACCGCGATCGTAAGTTCCAATCGTATTTTCATCTGGCATTCTTTTTCTAGGGGAAGGTCCTCTAAGCATTAGAGGGTCAGTGCTCAAATAAACAGAATGACCTCCATTCGGAAATAAAGGATCTTCATCGACCCCTTTATTCACCTTTGGATTCAAAACATCTACAGAACTAAAATAAGTTGAACTCCACCAATATCCTGGAATATCATAGAATTTAGTTAATTTTTTAGCTTCGTACTTTAAACCTGTTAAAATTTTAATATTATCGTTCAGTTTGTATTCAAAGTTTTGATTCACAATAATACTTGTGTTTGCATTGCGCCAACGTGTCAAACTTACATAAGATGGTTTTTCTAGACTATATCCATCCGATTCTGCCCAAGTTCCATAAGTAGAAGTATCTCTAAATACAGCCAATGAATAGGCTGTAAGTTTAGGTGTAATTTCAACCGTGTTCTCAGCATAAATATTCAGTAATCGTTTACTCCAATAGGAATTAACTTGCGATTTATCTCCAGGATAATGTCCACCATAACTCTCATCTCTATTGCTAATATTAGTTCCTAATTTTAAAGTTTTGTAAGTCGCACTCATGATGGTTCCCCAATTATTAACCGAATCATGATAAGTTCCGAATGGCTTTCCCATATCCCCATAAAAAAGAGCAGGTCCCCAAATATTGGGATTTCTTAGATAAAAGGGGGAAAAGAATCCTTTACCTTTGACGTTTTTATTTTCATCCTCTCCTTGGGTGGTTCTAGCGGAAATTGCAATCCCTAAGTCGCCGATTTGAGAGGTTGCCCCTCCATCAACTGTCCAATTGGGTCCAGTTCCATACATAAAACTAGTTCTTCCTGCTAATGCTTTCCCTCCATTATCCTTTGCCGTTTTGGTAATAATATTGATTATCCCCTGAAACGCATTGGGACCGTAAACTGCGGAGGCAGGACCATAAATAATTTCGACACGTTTAATCGCGGAAATCGGATACGTTCTGTCTACGGTTGCGACTTGTGTCCACAAATCATTTTGTATAATGCCATCTATCATAAGTAATGTTCTAGATGTATAAGGAGTTCGATAGCCTCTCTGGTATAAGTTCACAGAATCGGAACCCCCTAATCCAATCACATCAAAACCTGGGAGATCACGAAAAATGTCTTCTAGACTAGTATATCCTCGATTTTTAAAATCCTGTTCGCTTATGATCATGGTGGAAGCAGGAACATCAATTAAACTTTCTTTTGTTCTAGATGCAGTTACTACCTCTGTCTCTTGCAAAAGTTTAAACACATCTTCGGAAGCATTCGATTCTGTGGCTACTATTGGTAAACCTAACTCTTTTCCAATTCCTGCCCCTGAGATATACTCCTCTATATTGGAAGGATTTTCTTTTCGATTGGTATTAAATCTTACTTTCTGCGCAAATTTTTTACCAAACCGATCAACAACAACGTCATCAGCAATTCTAATTTCTTCTGGCGGTAAATCAATTTCACTTAAATCTCCAAGAGAGTCAGAAACATTGAGCGCATCAATGATATTCCCCTTGTCAGGATTATAAATATGACCATAAATTAAAATATTCCCGTTGGGTTTACGCGAATAGTATCCGCTCAAATAATACTTGGCATTGTTATCACGAGCGATTTTTACATTTTCAGAATTATTTCCAGAGAGAGTTTTTACTTCAAAGCCATTTTGGGCTAATTCTGTTTTTAGTTTTTCTAGTACAGCATCTCTGTTAGCAGGCTCTTCTTTAGATTTATATGGTAAAAAATTACCAATGTAAATAATTTTAGAGTTTGAACCATCAGGAAGAAGATCGAACATGAATAAGAAGAATAAAAAAATACTTAATTTTATTTTCATAGAAAATTTTTTTCCCTTTACGCTGTATTTAGTAGAGATTTCAAATTACGTACGTTATGAAATTCTCTTCGTAGCAAAACATCCGTTTGAGTAAAAAAAATGGCAATAGAAAAAAAATTACTTATTACTTTTTTCTGTGAAAACTTAGGTTTTCTTCTTAATAGGTAGGCATATTGGAATGTAAGAAAAAAAGCCGTTATTGAAAACGGCTTTAGAGAAAAGACTCTCTTACTGAGCAGTAATCGCCATTTCTACACGACGATTTGCTGGGTCAGTTGGACCTGCTCCTGGAGCTGGTTTATCGGCACCAACACCAACAGAACTTGCAATTTGTTCAGCTGTAACACCTTGCGATGTTAAAAAATCTTTTACTGCGTCTGCTCTCATTTGGCTCAAACGTTTATTTGCTGCTGGATCCCCAGATGCATCTGTGTGACCAGTAATATTAAGCTTTGTATCAGGGTATGCTTTTAAAGTGTCAGCAATTTGAGTCAAAGTAGCTTTTCCAGAACCTGGAACTTCTGCTTTACCTGGATCAAATTTAATTGCTTGTTCTCCAAGTTTTAGGTTAAGAGCATTGATATCGCCATCAGCGCCACGAACTTCAGCTACACCAATTTTTTTGGATTCAAGGTCTTCTTTGATATCATCTTTCATTAAGTCAAAGTATAAGCCTACACCGAGACCTAAAGCACAACCTGCAGCTAAACCTACAGCCTTACCTTTGTTACCAGCTTTTTTCTTCTTACCAAAAGCAGATTTTACTACATCGTTAATGTCACCACCAGAAGCTTTTTTCTTAATAGCCTCATCATAAGCAGCACCAGCTAATAAACCGCCTAAGCAACCTGTCAGTGCACCAATAGCGGTGTTTTTTCCGATTTTGCTAAGTGTCTCACAAGACACCAGAGAAAAAACTACAAGAGTAATAAATACTACTAAATTTTTTTTCATCCATAATCTCCTTTTGGTTCAAAGAAAAATGAAATCGCTCCTAGGTCAACCAAAAACAAGTTGATTTTTGTTAGTGTTTTTTAAACAGATATAGGATTATGAAAAAATCGATTCAGATGAGCCTAGTTTGTGGATTGGTAGGATTGATCACTGGTTTATTTGTAAGCCTAAATGCAACAGGGAAGGATTATACCTTGTTCCCGCTCTTCTCAGTTCTATCTTCCGTAATGGTTTCTTTTTTTATTTGGAATAAATTTGTCATTCAGAAGGATATAGATTCGATTGGATTGGGCATTTTCATTGGGGTAATCATCGTTATCCTTTCTCATTATCTGACATGGTATTTCATGTCCCTTTATCTCTATTTATGCAATGAGCTCACAGGAAAATGCCTAAGCTCCCTCGGAGAAAAAACAATGAACCCCCTCGAATCTATCTACTTAGTATTACCCCTGACCCTTTTTAGTCTTATCATTGCATGGATTACACTTCCTCTTGGAGCGTTTCTCGGAGGGATTATGATAAAACTACAAAATAATTCCAGAAGTTAGGAAAAAAATTGACTTGCAAAAAAAAGGAAATAAATTATACTCTCCCTCCCAAATCAAAATTGGAGGAAAAAATGTTTAAACTTTTTTTAATTTTATCTGGATTTCTTTTTACTGCGGGTTTATTTGCGAACGATGAAATAGAAGGAACTTACATAGCCAAGTCTGAAACTACAGACGAGGTGTATGAATTAAATCTAAATGTAGAAAAAGATTCATCAGGTGAGGATAATTTTTACTTTCATCTAACGAAAGCTTTACAAAAAGAAGAAGGCAAAAATGAAACTTCTATAGCTGGAAAATACAAAGTGGACAAAAAGAAAATTATTCTTTATGGCGAATCCATTACTGCTCATAAACAAAGCCAAAACCCCGATGTAGACAACAAACAAGAAAGTAAATACACAGGCTCTCCCATTCGTGTTCATGTGCGAAATGAAGATAACAAAACTATTTTAGTTTTAAGTGCTTTTGGAAAAATTCTAAAACTAGCTAAACAATCTTAATGCGACTGTCAAGTCGCATTAAAGCCTTTCAAAATGATTCATACTATTTGTAACGGCTAACGCCGTTGAAGTTGATTGTAGAGCGCTGCCGCTTGGCAGTAAGGGAAAAGCCCTTACAGTCCCTTTACGATTTTCTATTTCAAAGAACTTGTAAGCTTCGCAACTGACAAAGTCTCATTTGAATTATAAAACGCACTTGAGTGTAATTTCCAATACACTTGAGAGGTGGAAATAAAAAAAGAATCTGTTAGAGTATTTGTATTATGAGACAAATTCTAACACTTACTCTGACGATTTTAGCAATTCTAGTTTTCGCGCCGCTTATGATTTTGATTGCGGTATGTATTTATTTGGAAGACAGGGGACCGGTTTTCTTCTTGCAGGAGAGAATTGGACTTCGAGAAATTCCTTTTCTTGTATATAAATTTCGGACGATGCGAAATGGGAACGTTACGCGCGTCGGTGCAATTCTTAGGCGAACGGGACTTGATGAGCTAACCCAGTTATTCAATATACTAGCTGGCGATATGAATATCGTGGGACCTAGACCGCTAACAAAGTATGATATTGATAGATTAGGTTGGGGACAATACAAGTATATAAAACGATTTAGCGTCAAACCTGGATTAACCGGTCTAGCGCAAATTTACGGTGGGCGGGGAGCGCGAATTTCTAAATGTTTCGAATTTTCCTATTTACAATTACAAAGTCTATCTATGGATCTGCGGATTATACTCGTTACCTTCGCTGTGAATTTTTTTGGAAAGACAAGAGTTCGTAAAATTCTTTGGGATAAAATTCATTCACGCCGAAGAAATCCCAACTGGAGGAAATGGTTAAAGTATTTTCAGAAAAATGCGTTTGCACGAGTTCGAGATACGATTGAACCAATTTCAAATCTACCCGAAGAAAAGCTAATCGCTCTTCACCGCTCTCTTGCGATTTTTCAACTTGGAGAATCAGGCGAAGGTCGGATCGCAAAACAAATCGACTTTGTACATATATTCGGAGTAAACGAAACTTACCGAAAATGTTTGAAACTATTTGTCAAAGAAGAAGGCAAACACGGTCGGGTTCTTGCAGTCATGGTTCGAAGCCTTGGAGGAAAAATCCTACAACATAACTGGACAGAAACCCTATTTAGTTTTGGTCGTAGGTTACTCGGTATTAGACTCAAACTTTTAGTTCTACTTGCTGCTGAGGCTGTAAGTGTTGTATTCTATAAAGTATTTATCCGCGAGCTTCCTCTTTCTGGAATGCGTGCTGCTTTAATTGAAATCACTCGCGATGAAGAATTTCATTTGCGATTCCATCAGGAATTTTTCAAACTCAGGCTAAATTCTTTTTTTTCTAAACTAATCTTCAAACTAGCATGGCGTGGCGTAACATTGTTAGCCTTTATCGTCGTAATTTTAGATCATCGGAAATCTCTATTGGTATTTGGAATTTCTTTTTTACGAACTTTTGAAGACTATTTCAAAGTCGTTCGCGGCGTGGAGGAAGAAGTTTGTAATTCTAAAACGGAAAAAACTTACAACCTTGGTTCTCTCAGGATTTCTATTAATTGATTTTGGATTGACTTTAAAAAACGTATTGCCTAAAATCTAAGAGTAAACCAAAGTCAAAAATACAAGCTCGGTTAAAAATGGGAGAAAAAGAATGCTAAGTGTGTTTGAACTAATAGATAAAAATAATAGAGAGGAAATCGAATTATTTCTAAAGCAAAATTCTTCTATTCTAAGATCGGTAAATGCAAATGGAATTACTCCTCTTTTATACGCACTCTATACAGGCAAATCAGAGTTGGCGCAGCTCATCTATTCACAAGGAAAGAATTTTACGATTCATGAATGTATTGGAATGAGTGACTTAGAAAAAGTAAAAGAGCTAATTACGAATGACACTTCTCTCATAAATGCATTCAGCCAAGATGGATGGACTCCTCTACATCTAGGAGCATTTTGGGGAAATCGAGAGATTGTTTTATTTCTATTGGAACAAGGGGCAATTCAGGATTTGCCTTCGAAGAGTAAGGCATCACTTGGCAATTCAGCATTGCAAGCGGCTATTGCAATGCAACAAATCGAAATGGTCGAACTACTTCTCTCAAAAGGGGCTGATCCTAATTTTATTCAAGAACCAAGTAATTTTACACCACTTCATATTGCTGCTGGTGGCAAGGATGAAAGAATTGTAAATCTATTACTGGAAAATGGTGCGGATAAGACTAAGAAATCTGTCGATGGTAAATTGCCGGTTGCTATTGCACGGGAACGAGGATTTGAAATAAACGTTAGTCTTTTAGCATAATTAGAAGTCGGGAAAATTTCAAAGGCTTTTAGTCTTTGGGCACTTCGATACGCGGTTTTTTAATTTACGCAATCTTTTTTGGATCCACGCACTCAGTGACCGAACCATATTAAAGCTTTATGGTATAAAGTTCGGTCACTGAGTAGCCTGCCATCTCTTTTCTTGGCAAGCGTATCGAATGTGCCGACTAGAACAAACGACTAAAAAACTTATTGCCTAAAATCTGATAACAAACCAAGTTACTTACTAGCACCTTGGAGATTCCTATGAAATCCTTTCTTTTTTCGAAACAAATTTTCTTTAAAATCCTAATAGCATTCAGTCTAATTTTCTTCCTATCCGGCAAAGAGCTAGAAGAAACAGAAATTCCTGATTCGCCGCTTTCGCTGACTGCAGGTGATGGAGCTGGCTTAGTTCTGAAAGGTTATGAGTCTAACACGGTGTTAGATGGATTCATTGCATTCACCGAAATCAAGTTGAAATTTTACAATCCAGAAAATCGTCAACGGGAAGGGCGATTCAGAATCACTCTGCCGGATAATGCTCATTTGGCTCGATTTGCTATGCAGATAGATGGCAGGTGGCAGGAAGGGGAAGTAGTCGAAAAAGAAAAAGCAGTTCGGGCTTACGAGGATTTTCTCCACCG
>JAGOHK010000133.1 GCA_017996175.1 Leptospiraceae bacterium | reverse complement strand
AAATACGTCCCACCTGCAACCGGCTTTTTATTTGGTGTGAGAAACATATTTAAGGGCCAACCGCCCTGCTGTCCCATTGCATGAAGCGCGTCCATATAAATTTTATCAATGTCAGGTCTTTCTTCCCTATCAACTTTAATGGAAACAAAATCTCGATTCATAATAAGAGCCGTGTGCTCATCTTCAAAAGATTCCCTTTCCATTACGTGACACCAATGACAGGTCGCATAACCGATAGACAGAATTACAATTTTATCTTCTCGTTTTGCTTTTTCAAATGCCTCTTCTCCCCAAGGATACCAATCTACCGGATTGTATGCATGTTGTAAAAGGTATGGACTTTTTTCTTGGACGAGTCGATTTGGTTTGCGATCTGAATTCATATTTTCAAAGTTTATCTTATCGCAAAAGAGTCATCTATTATTTGTCTGGATCCGCAGCAGAAACAATCCATGCGATTCCTTTCGCTTCCCAATCCGGATATTTACTTGCATCTATATATCGTTCCCATTCATAAATTCCAGTTTCTTCTGCGATATTCGTAAATTGAAGAGTTAAGACTGCATTGTTCAAAATTACAACAGAGCGAGTCATTCCTTTTTGTTTGTAGAGAATTTGACCTTTCTGCATATAAGCTTGTGCTTCCTGCGAAAGTGGTTTTAGAGAGCGCATATCTACAAATACACCAAACTTACTTGGTGCAGATTGAAGTGCTTTCTCTGAATCAGAAACCCATTTTATCATTTCGCTTTCGTCAATTACTCCATCTAAAGTAAGTTTAAATCCAAAATCTTTTTGTTCTATTTTATACATTTTAATAACCTCTGTTAATCTAATTCCCATTAATGCAAATAAATACATTTATTCGCAAGCTAAAATATTTTCATTTCTAATTGACCAAAAAAATTAGCCCTAAGAATCTATCTAACAAACTGAGTTTATAAAAATTTTATAGGTAAAATACAATGAAATTAAAAATCCAATTAGAAGATGTAGAATCCATTTTTACACGAGAGGACATTCTCGAAAATTTAGATCGCATAACTGAATCAATCGCTGCGTTTTACAACGATATTCCAGCAGAAAATTTCTTTTTGCCTCCCGCGGACGGTGGTTGGTCACCCGAAAAAAATCTAAGGCATTTAATTAAAGGAACGTTACCAATTTACCTCGGACTTTTGAGTCCCAAATTTACACTTTTTATTTTTGGATCTGGTAAATCTAAATCTAGAACTATGTTAGAGATTAAAAATGCTTATCTTATAAAGATCAATTCCGGCAGCGGTGCAGGAGTATTTACTCCCATCGGAGAGAATACAAAAATAGACATTAGCCTACAACAAAAACTAGTTTCTGATTTTAGTAAACTATTCGGAAAATACAAAAAACAAATTCTTTCATGGGAAGACAGTGATCTGGATAAGTACAATATGCCGCATCCAATCCTCGGAAATATTACTATAAGAGAAATGCTTTTATTTTCTATCTACCACTTATTTCATCACACAAAAAAAGTAGAGGCTAGATTTAACTAGCCGCTTTTAATTTAGGAGCACTATTACCTTCTATGACATTTATAAGTTTTTGTGCTTTTTCGATTTTAGTTTTATCGGCATTAGCCACAACTAAATGGGGATTTCGTTCATTTACGATAGCGTCTAACGTTTTAGTTAAAACTGCTTTTTTCTCCGCCCAATCATCATTATCCGGGTAAAGTAGGACTTCCGATTCATCTATATTTTTAATAGGCAAATTTATAATTCTAAAATTTCGAGTATTAATAATATTGGAAAATGCTTCATAGTCAGGGAAATAATTTCGAATATCCGTAACGGAAGGAATTTTTCTCATGCTCAAATAAAATAAATCCAAAGTTTCCACAACAGACTCGTATAGAGCTTGCTCTTTTACCTTAGCCAATCGCTCTGCCTTCTTGGCTTGCAATTCTGACATATACTTTAGATTATGTGCATCATTTTTACTAGAAAAAACTTCTTGTTCAACGGTTATTTTCTTTTTTGCATTCACTAAAACTATATCCTGAAAAATAGAAAGTGGGAAATACAAAAAGATTCGAAAATACCAGGGCATGTATTGCATAAAAATTCTTTTTTCTAAGTTTTGATACACAGACGAAAAACTAGCATCATTCAGCAAACTTCTTAAATGTTTTTCATTTTTTTCGATGAGTGCTTTAAGCGCTGACGCCTTCCACATTTCACTCGGCGATAGGTTGACCATGCCGGTAACTAAAACTTTAAAAAAGCCAGGATCTTTTCCTGTAAATACATGAACTGTATTTTTTGGCATTTGCCATTTTATATAAAATAAATCCTTATCATTGGTAATATCTTTCCATACATCTGGATGAATTTCTAATGAGTCTGCATGGTTTACGAATAATATCAATTTGCTCCATTTATTAGAAGGAACTGTTATATTCTTTTTGAATTCCTGTTTCATTTTATTACATTCGTCTTTCCATGCAATTTGGTATCTGTCCTCTGCTGCTTCCTCTAAACTAATAATAGTTTCAATGCATAAAGATCCCGGATAATTAGAGTTTGCCTTTATCAGTCCGGTTGTTTTATACTGGCGAATTTCCTTTGCTTTCTCGGCTACAAACTTAGCAGTTTTCATCGGAAAGTTTTCAATTTGAAAATAAGCTTTTTCTTCTAGGACAACTTTATCAACTCGACTTTTTAAAATAGGATCATTTGCAAAACTAAGAACTAATTTTTCATTGAGTGCCTCCGCGGCAGCTTCAAAATGTTCTAAAATTTCATTGGATTTTAACATCAGAAGTCCGTGCCCCGGAACTTCCTTTGCAATTTGTGATTCGACTAATCTCTTAGTTAATTCACGATTAATATATTCCAACATATCTTCAGGAATCGCGATTCCATTTTTTGTTTCTATAAACTTTTTAAGCGGATTAAATAGACTACTTGATCCCTTAAACGAATTAGCATCAGCAAGTTTCGTACTCATCTGAGCAAGGAGTTCTTTTTTAAAATTTTCTCCTAGTAGTTGTTCTCTACTATCAAACCAGGACTTAATTGCATTATATGAGTAACTGAGTAGCTCATCAAATAAATTGAAAATAGAATAACTCTTTTCTTCCGAAGGATGAGTAATAAAAAAAGATGTAACGAGTAAATTACGGTTATGAGAATCAAATTCGAAACAAAGAACTTGCGCGGCTAACTGATTGTTTACCAACCAACTCAAGTTGGTAAGCGCAGTCTTCATGTCTAACTGCAACTGATCCAGAATAGTATTATTCAAGTTAAATAACATGCCCTTGGTTGCATGTTGAATAGTGTTTAAAGTTTTAATTGATTTTAAAAGTTCGTGCTGGTATTTATTCGTTGGGTTAATGCCCATTAAAATAGAATCCTTCTCCTTTCGGACTTTCAGGAAGGAATATTTGAATTCTAATTCAGCCTGTGTGGTCATAGTTTTAGTTAAAAATCAAGACAATTTAAGTAGATACTAAGTGAGTTTCAATTAGTGTCAACATAAAATGCTTTCGGCATTCTAAAGTCAAATTTTACAGAGTCAAGCAGAAATTTTTCAAGACAACTACTTCTTTTTCTTTGAAGCTACTTTTTTCACTCTCGTATTCTGAGGATCAACTTTAATTAAATCTTCTTTATTCTCCAATTTTTTAGTATCCTCCGAGCTAGGGTATTTAGGACGCTGATGGAGACTGGAAAGAAGAATTTCTTTAAAGGAAGATTTGATTACACTTAAATCGCCCAGGGTAAGTCCGCATTCATCCAATTGATTTTCCGCTAACTTTATATTGATTATTTTTTGAATAAGATCGTCCAAAGCCTGAGGTGTTATCTCATCGAGGGAACGACTTGCTGCTTCTACTGAATCTGCAATCATAACAATGGCAGTTTCCTTTCGCTGTGGTTTAGGACCCGGATACATAAAATCTTTTTTGTCGATTTTTTTCCTCTGATTAGGAGAGAGATCCGCAAGTGCTTTGTGATAAAAAAAAGCCATCGTACTAGTTCCATGGTGTTCAGGGATAAAGCTAATTATCTCTCTTGGAAGCCTTGCTTTTTTTGCCATTTCGATTCCATCAATCACATGATCGATTACAATCTTTGCTGCAAGCCCGGGATTATTTTTATCTATATTTTCTTTTTTTGGAATTAAATGCTGGTTCTCTACAAAAAATCCTGCGTTCGGAATTTTTCCTATATCATGAAAATAAACTCCAACACGAACTAAAAGCCAATCTAGTCCAAGATTTTGCGCCGCTCTCTCTGAAAGTGCTGCTACCATAAAAGTATGTGTATAAGTAGAAGGAGCTTTTGTTAAAAGCGCTTGTAATAGTGGATGACCGGTATCCGCAAGTTCTTGTAGTTTGAATCTGGTTGGAATATTAAAAATATACTCATAGACAGGAAGTAGGAACTGTGTCATGAGAGCACAAGCAAATCCATTTACTATACAAGCAATATAGATTTTGAAAATATTAGAACGAGCTATATCAGAAAAAAAAGAACCACTGGATGTGGTTACCCAGTATTGGCGTGAATCAATGAGATAACCACTAGTAGCCACTAAAATTTGAACACCCGCGATATAAATTCCGGATTTAATAAAATCAATTCGTTTTCTAATTCTACTTCCATACATAGCAGCAACGACCGTGGTAGAAAATGCGATGATAAATGAAGTTGCATTGTTTTGAGAAGATAAAAATATAAAAAACGAAAGGTAAAATCCAAGTGCAATTGATAACTGTTCATCAAAGATAAATGCGATTAACATACAAATCATTGCAATTGGGATAAAAATTCCGAAATAATAAATAGATTCAAAATTATTATCAGGATGATAGAAAAACCTAGAAACAACAAATGTATACAGAGTCAAAATCCATATAGTAGAAAATAAAATTACATTACTTGAAACATCATTGAGTCTCTTAGGATCGTATTTAATGAGAAAAACAATGATTATGCTCACTAGAATAATCTGAACAATTAAAATAGATAGAATTGAATTGATGTTAGCGCGAGAATTATTCTGATTTAATAACTCAAGTCTTGTTCGAATTTCAGGAGTTACTAGTTCGCCTTTTTTGACTATCAATTCATTTTTAGCGATTTTGCTTTTGACAATACTTACTTTAGCTACTTCTTTTTGTTTTTCAAGCTCTGTCTCTTCCGGTTTGTACGTGCAGGCAGGAAACGAATAGATGTAAGTAGATAAAATCATTCTTTTAGTAATAGTCAGTGTGTTGGAATCTATTCCAGTCAATTTTTCATCTAATAGTTTTGATAATTCTTCTTGTACTTTCTTATTTTGGTATATTGCAGTTCTTGGAAATACATGGGATGAGTCTAGAGTAGAAGTATTCTCTTTCGCTCCCTTATTGATAACGTGAATTCCCAATCCTAGAGAATTCATTACGTTAGGCGAAATATCTTTTAAAATGCAGTAAGAAGAAAAAACTAAATTTGTTCCCTTTTGAACTAATTCTTTTAATTTATCTTTACGCGGATAATTCAAAAGAAATTCTAAATCTTCTTTGCTCCTAAATTTCCAACGAATATTTTTATAAACCAAAAAATTAATGTTCTTAGAACTAACATCGGAAGAAATTACTTTTAGATTTTCAAAGTCTTCATCAATATAGTTTTGAATTAGGTTGATTAATACAGAATAATCTCTTTCAAATACAAGGGGAGCAGATTTATACGCTTCAGCTTTTTTTAATTTTGTTTTGTCTAGATCATCATAGATAATTTCTTTATTAGAGATGATGGACTCGGGCGAAACATTTCCAACCGAATAAGAGCCATCTTCCCCTAAATCAATTTTCTCCTGCCCCAAATAAGGAGAAGCTAAAAAATAAGTTACCATTGTCAATGTAACAAGGACGAGGTAAAGTTGGAGTTGGCGCACAAACTCAATGGGACGAACACGGGTAAGAATATCCGTCGTGTTTGCCATGAATGTCTCCAAATGTTCGAGGAAATTCAAAGTTTAAATTCCCTCAAACTTGTCTACGATGACTGATACTAGCGGGTGACGGGTAATATCCTCTTTTTCTAGGCTCATAATTCCAATTTGCGGAGTGTCTTTTAAAATAGAAAGCACTTTCTCAAGTCCCGATCGACCTCTATCTAAGTCAATCTGGGTTATATCTCCCGATAAACTCATTCGAGAATTTTTTCCAATTCGAGTTAAAAACATTTTTAACTGGGAAACTGTGCAGTTTTGGGCTTCATCTAAAATGATAAAGGAATTATTGAGAGTTCGCCCACGCATAAACGCAATAGGAGCAATTTCAATTTTATTCAGAGAAATTAAAACTTGCACCCGTTCAAAACCAATACATTCATGAAGGGCATCGTAGATCGGTCTTAAATACGGATCTACTTTTTGAGTAAGATCACCCGGTAAAAATCCCAAAGACTCACCAGCTTCCACTGCTGGACGAGTGAGAACCAACTTATCAATTTCTCCAGATTGTAACATGCGACAGGCGACAGCGATAGATAGAAATGTTTTTCCAGTTCCAGCAGGACCTACTCCAAATGTAATTAAATTTTTCATTAGGCTATGCACAAATTTTTCCTGGTTTCGAGTGCGGGGAAATATCTGTTTGCCTTTAAACGTGCTTAAAATTTTTTCACTCGGAGTCCAACCATTCTGGTGGTTTTCTTGTTTAATCAAATAGTTCAAATCAAAACTATCAAAGTCATCTTTATCGGGACGTTTTTTGTAATTGTCTACTAGGTTACGAAAAAACTCCATTGCAATATCAACTTTCTCTTGCTGCCCATTGACAATGAGAGAGTATCCGCGCGGAATGATGGTTATCCCCAAGTAGGCTTCCAAGTCTTTCAGCCTAGAATCATTAATACCACAAACTCTTTGGTACAGAGCTTCGTTATTAAATTCGAATTTTTCTTGGACAGGGGTTTGTGCTTTTTCTTTCGCCATTAAACTGTCACCACTCTAATTTTTAATTCCTCTAACTGTTTTGTATCAACCGGTGTAGGACAATCGCTCATCATACAAGTTCCTTTCTGTGTTTTTGGAAATGCTATTACATCTCTAATAGATTTACTGTGGGACATAAGCATCATTATCCTGTCAATGCCAAGTGCAATTCCCCCGTGTGGTGGTGCACCAAATCGAAGTGCTTCGAGTAAAAATCCAAACTTTTTCTCAGCATCTTCTTTAGAAATTCCAAGTAAGCCAAACACTTTTTCTTGCATTTCTTCTTTGTGAATACGAATACTTCCGCCGCCGATTTCGTTTCCATTTAGAACTAAATCGTAAGCCTTTGAGCGCATCTTTCCAGCATTTGCCTTTAGCTCATCTACTGAGGCAGATATATCAAAATCTTCTTCAAAAGGAGCAGTGAACGGGTGGTGAATAGCGCTTAGCTCCTTGGTTGTATCGTCTACATCGAACATAGGAAAGTCAACTACCCAAGAAATATGAAACGAATTTGGATCAGGTGTTTCATACTTTTCTGCCATTTTCAAACGAAGTGCGCCGAGGCTTGCATTTACGATAGAAATTTTATCTGCACCAAAGAAAATCATATCGCCTTCTTTAGAGCCAACCATCTGGGCAATCGCTGTTAACTCCTCCGGAGTAAAACGTTTGGTAATTGCTGACTCAAGTCCGTCTTTGCCATGTTTCATATAAGCAAGACCTTTAGCACGGAAGTCTTTGGAAAGCCAATGAGTTAAATCTTCAATTTCTTTTCGAGAAATCACAGACCCACCTGGAACACAAATTGCTTTTACAATTCCACCAGAATCAACAGCACCTTTAAATACTTGGAAGTCACAATTTTTTACAATCTCAGATACGTTGTATAATTTCATTCCAAAGCGTAAGTCTGGTTTGTCGCTACCGTAAGAATCCATCGCCTCTGCATAACTCATCTGAGGAAATTTAGCAGGCAAACCGACATTAAACGTTTCCTTAAAGACTGTAGTAACTAACGCTTCCATTTCCGAAATAATATTTGCCTGGTCTACATAAGAGAACTCCATATCGAGCTGGGTAAATTCCGGTTGTCTATCGGCGCGTAAATCTTCATCTCGAAAGCATTTTACAACTTGGAAATAACGCTCCATTCCACCGACCATGAGAATCTGTTTGAAGATCTGCGGTGACTGCGGAAGGGCGTAGAAGCTACCCTGGTGTAGCCGCGATGGAACTAAAAAGTCTCTCGCACCCTCAGGAGTAGATTTATTTAAAATTGGAGTTTCGATTTCTAGAAAGTCGCGTGAGTTTAAATAATTACGAACGGCAAAAATAAATTTATGCCTAAGAATCATTTTGTTTTTTAAATCGTCTTTTCTAAATTCGAGGTAACGGTATTTCAAACGAATGTCTTCACCTGACTCGTCAAATTCGTCGAGTCCGAAAGGAGGGGTTTTAGATGTATTTAGAATTTCTAATTTTTCAATGATGATTTCAATTTTTCCATTTGGAATTTTGGGATTGATAGATTCTGCATCACGGTTGTTCAATTTGCCTGTAACCGCTAGAACGAATTCACTTCGCACATGCTCGGCGAGTTTGAAGTCTTCTGGAATATTTTCTTTTCTCGCGACAACTTGGATGATTCCAGTTCGGTCTCGGAGGTCGATAAAAATTACTCCACCTTGGTCTCTAAATCGAAACGCCCATCCGCATACAAATACAGACTCACCCGCGTTTACTTTTCCTAATTCCCCTGCCCATTTACGATTGCTATAGCTTTCTTTAACCCAGTCTTTCAAAATTGATTTTTTGTCCTAATTTATTGGTATATCAATCAATCTTGTTTTTGATTCCTTGGATGGCAAGATAAAAATACGGGCGATTCGTCACCAAGCCAAGAATGAATGCTAATAGAAACGAATTCCGCAGGATCCTCATTTCAATTTTGTCAGTGCTTAGTTATACATCAAGTAGAATCAATTTGGGTTAGCCACCATCTAAGAACGCTTGACAGTTAGGATTGAAATACATCTAAGTGAGAAAGGTAGAAAAATGAGTGAAATTAATGAAGTTGTTTGGAATGTAAAAGATCTTTCCGAGCTAACAAAAAGCATACTTGCACATAAAGAGTTTGAATTTATCCCGAGAGGATTTTTAAAAGAAGAATTCATAAATCTAAGAAAAGAAACGAGAAGTTTTCTTACGGAAAAATTCCAAACCGATTTTAATACTAAACCAATTATAGCAAATGGACACCAGCCTGAATTTCAACACCCTGGAATTTTATTTAAAGATTTGTTGATTCATAAAATTGCTGGTTTAACAGGGGGATTGCCTTTACATATTGTAGTTGACACCGACCAATTTGAAATGTCTTATTCCTATCCTGAGAGATTAGATACTGGATTTGCTCATTTAAAAACTTTGCATTTAAAAGATTTGACTAATCGTGTTTATTCGCAAGCAACTCTGACCGAAGAAGATAGATCTGAACTAATCTCGATTATCCAGAACCAAATAGACGAAGCAAAATTTTTTATTAATCCAAAGATACAAAAAGAATTTACAACTATTTTACATCGTAAACTAGAACTCATCACAAAATGTAGTTATTTATTCGAGATAAATGAAATTATCCGCGAAGAATTTTATCAATCAAGGTCGATTCAAATATTTCGAATCAATGTAAGTGAGCTGGTAAAGTTAAACGCATTCAAAGTATTAGTCGAAAAAATCAAAGAGCATCTTGATGATTTTATGCAAGTTTATAACCAATCCTTATCTGAATATCGTAAAGAACATAAGATTAAAAATCATGCACAACCTATTCCAAATCTTGTTTCGGGTGAAATGCCTTTTTGGATTTTGAATCCCGTTACAAAAAAAAGAAATGTTATGTATGCAAGTGATTCATTGGATAATTGTTGTATACTCCCAAAAGCAGTAACTCTTACCATGTTCATGCGTCTTTTTATGACTGACTTTTTTATTCATGGAAAAGGTGGTGGGAGATACGAAGAAGTATCCGAACATATCATAAAAGAATTTTTTCAGATTGAAGCTGCTCCATACCAAGTTGCGAGTGCGACCATGCATCTAAATAAAACAGAATGGTTTCCTGTTCCAGATATTGATGAAAAAGAATTGGAATTAAAATTAAGGGACACAGTTTATTCTCCTGAAAAGTTTTTAGACCATTCGAATCCTATCGCAATCCAAAAAAAAGATTTACAATCTAAATTTAAAAATCCTGATTCAGATAAAAAAGAATTACATAAAACAATTTCTCATTTGAATGAAGAGATGGGAAAGTTAATACAGCCCGAAATAGAAAAATTAGAAGCTATGAAGAGCAAACTCTCTGTTATCCAACATACCAACCAAGTTTTTAGAACAAGAACTTTGCCATTTTATTATTACGATATAGATGAATTAATTGAGCATGTGAAAAATCTCTAATTACAGTTCAAACTTACTTACTGTTTGACTTAGGGATTCTGACATTGCAACGACCTTTGCACCTGCTTCTTTTAGTAAGTTTATATTTTCAGAAATAACTTGTGTTTCAGTTGAGATTCGATTCATACTTTGCGAAATTTGGCTAATAGCGATTTGCTCCTCTTTGGTGCTTGCATCTATTTGTTCAGATAAGTCCTGCAATTGATTGTGGCTATTTGCGATAAAACTAATATTCATAGATTGGGATGAAATTTCATCTTCCACTTGTTTGGCATTGGCATTCGTTAGATTTATTTTCTCGATAATTATTTTCAAAACTTCAACCACAGTCCCTACATTTTGAATTCCTTCTTTGACGGAAGAGTTTGTACTTGCAATTAGGGAACGAATATGCTTTACACTATCTTCAGTCCTTAGCGAGAGTTTGGAAATTTCATCGGCTACTACCGAGAAACCTCTTCCGTGTTCTCCAGCCCTTGCAGCTTCAATACTTGCATTTAGAGCAAGTAAACTAATTTGTTTAGAAATTTCTGTAATTAGTATGATAATTTTGCTAATCTGGTCTGCCGCAGACTTAATTTCATTCATCGAGTCCACAGTTTTACCAATAACAATTTCACCTTTCTTAACTTCCTTTGCAGAGGTTTCTACAATCGTTCCAAGTACATGAATTGATTTGGAAGCATTCATTACAGATTCCGCGATATGATCTGTAATATCTCCTATCTCAGAAATGTCTTTTGCTTCTTTTTCTATGGACTCAGAGATTCGTATAAAACTAGATGAAATTTCTTCCAAAGCAGCAGCAGATTCTTCTGTGCTAGCCGCCTGGTTCATGGTAGAACTAGAGAGTTGAATAGTCATATCAGATATTTCTTCAAAGATAGTTTTTAATTCATTTGTGAGATTTGCGATTACACGCAGTAATCCGCTAAGATAGTCTATAAAATAATTAATCGAGTTAGACAAAACTCCAATTTCATCATCTCCCTTATATTCAATTCTATGTTGTAAATTTCCTTTTGCTAACATTTCAAACTTTGAAACTGCCTCACTCAACGGATTCGTAATGCTGAACACAATTTGGTATTGGATAAATACTGTTAGCCCCGTTACAATTAAAACTAAAGAAATGGAAATAAATTGTTCTAACTGTAACCCAGAAATTCTTTTTTCTAAAAGTTTGGTTTGTGATTTTGACGTTAGTTCATATAGCTCAGAAATGGATTTATTATAAACAGGAATTATATTAGGAAAATTCTCTAATTTAACTAAATCAATTTCTAGTTTTGCTGGATTTGAGATAACATTTAATTCTTCTTTGTATAGATTTATATTACTAAAACATTTCTTTTTTATATCATCTAATTCTTCCTTTAAATTAGAATTGTATTTATAAGAAATTTCATACGAATTTAAAATTTGATTTAGAATTGCTTCGAGTTCAGAGTACAAAGAGAATAGTTTAATTTTATTTTCTTGGGATATTGTTTTATCAGCAATACATTGAAATAAAGTATCCTCTATTCGGTTAGAGACTTCAAGTAGAATTGGAATTTTAATTAAAGTAATATCCATCATATAATAACTATCTAGGTCTGGATCTAAAATAAGATTCGAAGTATCCCCTACATGTGAATTTAGTGCAATTAGTTTTTCTAAAATCTTTTGCGCATAATTTTTAGATTCTGGTAGGTTTTGGGAACGGATCGAGTTTAAAAATGATTCAGAATCCTTTATTATTTTTGTTAAATTATCACTCGTATTTAAACTCTCACCAAATTCTTTGTCTAAATCTGTTAGCCTCGTATGTTTTTCTTGAAAAGAAGAATGAATATTTTTAGTCCTAGAATTATCTGGTTGGCTACTCTCGATTAGACTTAGATTGAGGGTTACTAGAGAGTACCTGTATTCCTGAATTAATTCTATTACGGCTATATTGTAATTTACCCCAATCATTTCTTTTTCACCGAATCGAATCGCTCTATTTTGAGTGACCAAAACTAACCCGAGAAGACAAAAAAGAGGGACTGACAGCAACACGAGAGTAAAAAAAAGTCTCGATTTGATTTTTGTATTTTTAATTAGGCTTTGTATTTTTTGCAGCATGAATTTTTGTATTGTTAATTTAATTCTATATTTTTCAACTAAAAAAAGATTCGATCCCAATTAAGGTTATGTCATCTTTTCGATTATTAGATTCTAAAAAACTATCTAATTCATTCAAGATTCCGTCAAATAATTCAGGAATTTTCCTTTCTTTGTTTTTTTCGATGTATTTATGTAATTTGGTTTCTCCAAATTCTTCATGTGCCTTATTAAATTCTTCAAAAATTCCATCCGTGAATAATAATACTTTATCTCCATGATTAAAATTTTCCGTAATAGAATTAAAATTTTTTTTGGAGTGAATCCCTATTAGGTGCCCCGTTTTTTCTAAATAATTCATTTTGTTATTCTGTAGAAAAATTTGCGCGGGGTGCCCTGCCGAAAAATAAGTTAAAGTTTTATTTTTTAAATTTATATCTATAAG
>JAGOHK010000132.1 GCA_017996175.1 Leptospiraceae bacterium | reverse complement strand
CTTCGGAGGTTACTTGCTCGTAAACCACATTGCCTATTTCTTTTACCTGTACAATCATCTCAAAAAAATTATCACCCGGAACTTTAAAATACACAGAGTTTAAAGTTTTACTGATAATGACTCCTTCTTTAGTTTGGATTAATTTCGTTAGTCTTTGAATTGTTTCTGGCATTTTGTGTTTTTCGATTTCCATGTTCAAAGATGCGGAGTAAGTTACAATTCGCGGCTGATTCTTGTTATCCTGTCCAGCTCGAAATTCACCAGCGCTTTGTTTTGATGCGGAAGAGCTTGCCGAAGCTACCTCTGAACTAGGTAGAGATATTTTTTCATGAGAAGAAGCACAAGAAATTAGAAAAAGTATAAAAAGTAAATAAAATGTATTTTTCATAGAATTATCCTTTCGTTAAAAAATTATTTTTCATAGATAGACAGAGATTTGTAGGATTTGTTATCGTTATTATCAAGAAATGTAATGATCTCTGTCCGAACACCTTTCTCGATATTAAAAATAATACTATCTGAAACCTCGCGGCAAATATAGAGTCCCCGCCCGTGTGAATCGCTAATTCCCTGTGGAAGTCCGGTTGTTTCGTCTACATTGATATGTCTATGCAAACGATTTAGAATTTCTTCTTTTTTGAGTGAGCCAAATTTATCTCTTGTGACAATGATGAATGTTTTGTTGTAAATTCCATAACCTATTTCAAAATAATCGCTTTCTGAGAGTTCGATTTTTTCATCACTGATGAGTAAGTCGCGGGAAGGAAGTTCCAATTGGTATTTAGATTTTCCTTTTTCGTCTCTTGGAGCGCGTATCATAGCATTGGACGTTAGTTCTTCGATTACTTGGTTTATAATTTTGGGAGCACCTTTCTCGACTAAAAATTTTCCAATTCGGTTGGATAAAAATTCTCTCTCTTTGTCCGATTTAATTGTTTTAAAAACAATTCCTTTTGGAACGGGTGTTTCAAATTTACCATTTGTATTTTTGTCATTTATCACTAAGTCTTTTTCAAAGTATTTTTCTACTCCAAAAATATCATTAGTTAATAGTTTGTAAACCATTACAGAGATAAATCGTAAATCTAAAAAGGAATACTTGGGGATAATATTCCATACCCCGTAATCTTTGGCAAACTTGATGTATTCGTTGATATTGTAAGCGGTGATGAGAGTATATAAAGTATCCGGGTAATGTTCTTTTACAAAACGAATTAAATCAAGTCCAGATTTACCAGGCATTTTGATGTCAGTAATCAGTAAGTCAATTTTATTTGAGTTTAAAATTTCAACTGCCTCTGTATAATTTTTAGCGTCAAATACGGAGTATTCGATTGCTAGCGTATCCTTGATTGCAGTTCGGATGGAGTGAATGTCTTCTACTATTAGTATTGTTTTCATTTTCTTGTCTGTGATTTTATTGTTGGTATAGAAATGGAAAATTTGGTTCTGTCATCTGTGGATTTCACATTGATTTTCCCGTTATGGTCTTTTACGATCGAATAACAAATGGAAAGCCCAAGTCCCGTTCCGGTTCCTTCTTTTCGATTTGAAAAAAATGGGTCAAAAATTTTATCAAGTACGTTTTCTGGAATTCCACCTGCATTGTCTTCAATAGTGACTACCGTTGCATTTTTTTTCTTCTTAACGTCTACTCGGATGTAACCTTTTGTGTAATCAAATGCTTGCAGAGAATTACGGAATAGATTTAAAAATAATCTTTCGATTTTGAATGGATTGAAATAAAAAATATATTCATCATCAGCGTTTATATCCCAGGTTACATTTTTGGAAAGATCGGGGTAAAGTCGCTGTACTGTTTCTTTTGCTTTATAAATTACTTCCACTAAATCGGCAAGAGTGTATTTAGAACGTTCTGGTTTTGCGAAGCTAATGATGTCTGATACAATTAGAGCAGCTCTTGCTAAATCCTTTTGGATTAAATCTAGACGGTTTAGAATTACCTCTGGTGTAAAATGTGAAAGGTTATTTACTAGATTTTGTACTGTGAGGCTAATCCCTGTTAACGGGTTATTTAATTCATGCGCCACACCTGAAATCATAATACCTAAAGAGGCGAGGTTACGCATTCTTAGGTTCTCTTCTTCCTTCTCTTTGATTTTAGTGATATTACTAATCTTTTCTACGAAGGAATAAATTTTTCCTTCTTTATCTACCAGTGGAAAAAAAGAAAGATTTAGATTTTGATTTTTTCCTTCGAATTTAAAAAGAACTTCTCGTTTGATTTCGGGAATCGGAAAAGAGGTTGTATCAAATACATCTGACAAATCAGAGTTATCCGTTTGATGGGAAACAAATGGGCAATAGGGACAGATATTTTCCCTGCCATATAACTTAGCATAACATTTACTAGTGATTATATCTTTGTATGCTTCTTCATTGGTGAAATTGAGTGTAGCTCGATTTACACGTTTTACATCGAAATTTTGATCAATCAAAATCAAGGGCTCGGTGATTCCATCAATGATAGCTTGCAGCTCTTTGATTTTTTCTTCCGCTAAAGAATTGAAAGTGAGCTGAATCCCAAGATTCGAGTTTTGGTGTGACATACTTCTAATCTTTATTTGTGTTTAAGTTTTTCAACGAAATAATTTAGTTTTTTATAGCCATTTAAGACTATAAATTAGATTGTGAATTTTATAACTCGTGTTACGCAAAAAAAGGAATTTTCTCGATGGATCAAAAACTCTTTAAAAATAAATTCAAAACTTTTTTTGTATATTTCATAATCTCTTTTTTCGCTCTATTTTTTCTAAGACTTCTCTGGGGTTACTTTCAATATCCAAATGAGAGCAGTGGTGATTCCTCGAATCAATTCAATAATCAGCAGCAAAGTTTGAATCTCGAAAATTCTCGTAAAAATTACGCGAGCGAAAAAAAATCTTACAAAGAACAAAGTCAAACTTTGTCCTCAAATACGAAATTTGATCAGAAATATGAGAAGGTGGGGTCTCTTTCCTCTGGCACGAATGAATTTGACAAAGAAGAAAAAAATCTAAGAGATATAATTAAAAATTTTAAAGCATTAATTCAATCTGAATCAAATACAGGACTCGAAGGAAAAAGACAATTGCATTTAGGAATTGGGGTTAATCCTGATAAGTTTGACGAGATGATTTTAGAAATAAAAAAAATCGGAAAACTAGAATCTATTCAAATTCATAAAACCGACAAAACAAATGAATACAGAAATCTAAATGCTCAAAGAGAATCCCTTGAAAAGACAAGGGCAGCTTTAATTTCTTTCAAAGGCAAGGGTGGAAAAATAGATGAGCTGATAAATTTAGAAAATAAGATTTTAGAAGTAGAAGAGTCCATTCAAAAACTAGGGGTGAAATTAGGTGAGTTTGATCAGGAAAATGAATTTTGCACAATCTTATTTAGTCTTTCGGAAACGGGTAAGGCAAATAAATCCTGGTTCAAAGGATTTTTACATAGAATTAAAGTAGCTTTCGAGTGGACGGTTAAGTATTATTTACTAATTAGCGTATTATTCGTAATTGCCGCAATAGGTATTTTAATTTTTATCCTTATCTTAGAAAAACTGAAAATATTTAACAGTCTAATTTCTCAGTTTTCTAACGATAAATCGAACGAGTAGAATTCTATGATGATGCAAATTTCAGACGAAGTTGGGATAATTGGTGTTATCTTTATTTTGATTTCTTATATATTACTTCAATTAGAAAAAATTGATTCTAAGTCCATTACATATTCTATTATCAATTTGATTGGAGCAGTATTAATTTTATTCTCTTTATTTTATAGTTGGAATTTAGCTTCCGTTATCATTGAAATTTTCTGGATTCTAATCAGTATATTTGGAATCGTCAAACATTTCTTTGTAAAACGGAAGTAATACGCAGATTTCTAATCTCGCGAAAGCACGCTTGCGCTGATTAGTAATCTGGGATAGATGTAGATTACCTGTCGGCGACACTTCGACAAAAGCTCAGTGCATCACTTGGGGCTAATCGTCCCAAACCCCATTTGGGGGTAAGATTTATTCTGATTCCTCTGTTTGAACGGGTATTGGATGTTTGCCTTTAGCCGTTGTTTCGCCTTGGTTGTTAAACATTTTTTCGTTTACATTGATATAGGCGGGTAATCCGTCTTTACCAATTGGAATAACAATGATTTTAGAGTTGGGACTTTCGAATGCTTTGTAATGACTTTCAATTGCTTTTAGTTTTAAATAACTTGGAGTAAGATGATGATTTACAAGCTTTTGTGCTTTGGCGCGTGCTGTGGCTCTAATAATATCCGATTCTGCTTCTGTTTTTACTTTTATTTTAGCAATTTGATCTTCTTTTTCTGCGCGAATGATTTCGACTTCGGATTCAGTTTTTGCTTTCATCTTCGCAATTTCTTCATTTCGTTGCGCAATTTTCATATCGTAGTGCATGGTTTCTAATTCTTGTTGTCTTGCAATTTTATCTTCAATCGCTTGCAATATTTTGGGGCTCAAGTTTATATCATCTATATTTACATCTGATACCTCTAAGTATTTATTGGCAAGTTTACGAGATACTAGGTCTTTGATTTCATCTTCAATCGTTTGTGATTTTTTTGAAATCATAATCATCTGGTATCCTGTCATGATATTTCGAATTGCAGTACGAAATTCTGCTTTTACAATATTTGGGTAATAGTCTTTACCAATATTCAAATGTACATCGACTATTTTATTACTCATTGGGCGCATAATAATGGATGCCACTACGTCGATATGTAAATCATCTTGGGTGATCACGTCTACTTTTTCTATATGAGTTTCCCATCTAGTAGAGTAGCGAATTAGCTCTTCCTGCCACCCTACCCAAACAGATCCAGAACTTACTACGGTTGCATTTTGTGGGCTGGAAAGAATCCCAACCTCTTCCTTTTTAATGTAACTTACACAACTTGATAAAACGAAGTTTATCACTAATACGAGGCTAATTTTAAGTATTCTCATAACTTTTCTCCTTTAAAGTTTAAAACTATTGTGGATTTTTAATTCTGTAAATCTTGTTAATCCTGTATAAAAAAATTTTCTTTACTGAAAACCAGTCTGGTTTGTGAGTATATTCATTTTTCTTGTTCAATAGAATGATAAAACTATCGCACGTAGAATTTAAAATTGCAATAGGTATTAAACGTAATTAGGGAAACTACCCAAAGAATTTTTTCGTATAGAGGAAATTACCTATGCCAGAATAGTTTTTAATAATTACTATTTTCGTAAAGTAGGAAACTCTTTTACCTTTACATATTAGTTTCTTGGTTGAGATTGGTATTTTTATGAGGGTCTTGTAATACTCCAACAATTTATCGTTTAAGTTTAATAACTCAAAGGACTAATTTTATGAATCTTATGAGAAAGAAAAATAAATTAATTTTTATCATTTTAATTTCGTTATCAATTCTGCTTGGGCATATAGTGCTGACTAACTATAATTACCCGTTTATTTCACTGGATGGTCATTGGCAACTTCCCTGTCTATCTTGTATTCAGGAAACTCCCTTTAAAGCATTGTTTTATACGCATGGAGCCAGTCCTTTTCTAGGTATGATTCATATTCTTGCATTAGAAATAGGGAATGGAAATCCCGATAGTTTCTACTCAATCTTTCTTCCTGTCCTTCATGTTTTAAGTTTTATTTTTTTTCTTTTAGCAATAGAGAGGTTTCGATTTAAATATACTTTCTTAATAACTTCAATTCTTTTTCTTAATCCGTTGTTATTTAGTTATTTTCGTTACCCATTCTATTCAACGTATTTGTTTACTTTATCCTCTTTTTTACTATTCTCCCTATTTTCCAATTTTTCGAGTAATACTCGTTTTTTTCTTTTAAGTGTTTGTCTGTCAGTAGCTTCTTTTATACGACCTTCTTGGCATATAAGCGTTATCCTCCTACTTATTCTGTGGGGAGCATGGAATTTACGAAAGAAAATTCAGAGAAAAATTCTCTTAGCCGGGATTGCTACATTTCTTCTTCCATTTTGTTTGTATATAAAAAATTATTTTTTATTTGATAGTTTCTCAGGTTCAACCTGGTTGGGTATGAATATCGCTAGAAGTTATACAAGGCATTGGATTCCAAATCACGTAACATCGGTTCCAGCTTTTTCTTCCCTGGATAAGTATAAAGGTCTTTACAATGAATCAGATCCGTTGATTCAAAAATATTCTTCTGAGCCTTGCTTAAATGGAGATGATTTTCAAAACGTGCGTTATATCATTATAGCCAAGAACTACAAAGATGCGGTAGTGCCTAAAATATCTACTAAGAGAATCATAGATGTTTTAAATTTCGGATTTCAACAATTCTTTCATACACCTGGTGACTATTTTATGTTAGCCCCATTTTTCCAAAGAATTCCCTATCCCTGGAATATTTATCCGAATACAGATTTTTTCTCTCTTACAATTAGCAAATATCGGGAAATAAGTTTTTACAAGGTGGTTTATCCTCTTTTAGTAATCTTACTATTGCTCTCCTTTAAAAACCAACCTTGGAGATTTAAATTATTATCTTCCTTATTGTTTTTTTTAATAATTACCAATGTATTAATTGATCCGTTTGAATCGAACCGTATGAGAATTGAGATAGAACCAATTTGGTATTTTTTAATTCTATTTTATTTATTTCGTTTTAATCGAATTTTTCGAAATAAAATAAATCGGATACAGGAAGCATTTGGCAAAGTGTTTATTCTCTTTACTTATTTGTTTATTACCCGATTTTGGTAATATCTTATGAATGCGTTAAATAGATTTTTTATTTTTCTTTTTTTTCTTATTTTATCAGCTCCATTCATTCAGTTAGAATTAAAAACCTTTCCCGAACTTGAATTAAATGAGAAAAGGATGGCAATTCCGAAACCAGTTCCTTATTTTAGATTTCATTCGATTAATGGCTTTAAGTCTTCGTTAGAATTTTTTTCAAAATACCTAGATGATAATTTTGGATTCAGAAAATATTTTATCTATTATCATAATAGAATGAAAGTAAATTTATTTCATGTTTCTCCATCCTCGCAGGCGATTGTTGGAAAAATGAATTGGTTGTATTATGATTTTATGAATAGTGGAAGGTTAGAAAGAACGGGACTACTCGCTGGAGCTGATAAATCCTTGCTTGAGTTCTATAATGTTGCGCTTTCAAATATTCAAAAAGGAGATATAAATACGACCGAATATAGTTTGCCCGACTATCTCGGATTAGTACCATTAGAAGAGTCTGAACTATCCTCAATAAAAAAGAATATTGAATCTTTAGAGAGATTATTAAGTAAACATAAAATCAGATTGCTGATTGTTGTGGCTCCTAACAAACATACAATTTACCCCGAATTTCTTCCTGATTGGATAACCAATATTAAAAGAAGAGAGTCTAGATTGGATCAGGTGATGAAGTATATGAACGAGAACTCTAACTTTAAGATTTCTGATTATAGAAATATATTTCTTAAAAATAAAGTAAACCAAAAGCTATTTTTAAAATTAGATACTCACCTTAGCCCAGAAGGAAATATTTTATTTGCTAATGAGATACTAGCTAGTTTGGAGAATCCTTTGGTTAAAAAGTTTGAATCTATTGAATTTAACCCAGGAGTAGAAGTAGACCAATTTTCAGGAGATTTAGTCGATATTGCTGGCATCCCTGGTCTTTTTCAGGAAACAGTATTCTTTTTGCAGTTGAGGAAAACATACACTATCCCCTTTGAATTAGCAAATCATGCTACTTTGTCTAAAAGTAGAGGTTTATTTACAGTTCAAAGTAATAAGAGTTTACCCAGTGTAATCGTATTTGGGGATTCATTTGGAGAATTTGTGTCTCCTTTACTTAAGGAAAGATTTAAAAAGTATATTTTTTTTCCGCGTATAGCAACGGTGAAAGAACAAATCTTAGCCCAAGAAAAACCAGATTATGTAATTATTGAAATTGTAGAAAGATCAATCCATGACTTGAAAAAGTTTAATTTTGTGGAAAAGTAATTATGGTATTTAGTTCTATTTCGTTTCTATTTGCATTTCTTCCTTTCGTATTTTTGATTTATTTAATTGTACCCAAGCGGTTTAGGTTTATTTTTTTACTCCTAGCAAATCTTCTTTTTTATTTTTGGGGGGAAGGGAAATTTTTAGAAGTAATGTTATATAGCATATTTCTGAATTACATTGCCGGCATATTGATAGAAAAATATTACAGTAATCATGCGAAAAAAATTCTTATAGCATCTATAGTCATAAATCTATTACTACTTTTTTACTATAAATACTTTAACTTTCTTTCAAAAACTTTACTAGACTTAGGTATTAACGGAATTCGAAATCCAAACGTACATTTACCGATAGGAATTTCCTTTTTCACATTTCAAGGTGTATCGTATCTAATAGACGTATATAGACGTGATGTAAAAGGAACTAAAAATTTCGTACACTTTGCTATGTACATTTCTTTATTTTCTCAATTGATCGCAGGTCCTATCGTACGATATAAAGATGTACTCAGTGATATAGTTAACAATATCCTAACACAAGAAAAAATTGTTTATGGGATTCAACGGTTTATCATTGGTCTTGCAAAAAAAGTGATTATTGCAAATTCTGTCGCCCTTTTTGCTGATACAGTTTTCGACTTGAATCCTGCTAAGTTATCAACTACAGAAGCTTGGCTCGGAATTATTTGTTATTCACTACAAATTTATTTTGACTTTTCTGGATACTCTGATATGGCAATTGGTTTGGGATATATGTTTGGATTTAAGTTTTTGGAAAATTTTAATTATCCTTATATTTCCAATTCTGTTCAAGATTTTTGGAGAAGATGGCATATTTCTCTTTCAACTTGGTTTAGGGATTATCTGTATATACCGCTTGGTGGAAGTAAGAAAACTAATCTCCATACATACATGAATTTGATTATTGTGTTTGTTTTATGTGGTTTATGGCATGGAGCAAATTGGACTTTTTTAGTTTGGGGAGTCTGGCATGGTTTCTTTTTAATACTCGAAAGATTTAGTTTTGTTAAGAAGATAATATTGTCTAATGTTTTTATCCAACATTTTTATACTCTTTTAGTTGTGTTGATCGGTTGGGTTTTTTTTAGAGCAGAGAATTTTTCTAGTGCATTGATTTATATTAAAACATTATTCCTATTTAAGGGGTATGAATTAGATATAGATCACTATAATATTATAAAATTAATGAATAGGGAATTATTTTTTACTATTGCTTTAGGGATAATTGCCTCTACTCCATTTGCCAAGAATAGTATACATTTAATTGGTAATACAGAATTTGCAAAATTATATAAAGAGAAGTTAGGATTTATTTCTACCATTCTGAAATATTTTATTTACCTCTCTTTATTTTTAATTTCCGTTTCGTATTTAGCGGTAGGCACGTACAATCCATTTATCTATTTTAGATTTTAGTAGACATGATAATCTTTTAATAACGAGCTTCTTTATTTCTTATGTTTACTTGATTTGAGATTTGCTTGTATTAGAATTTGTTTTACGCCTGGAGTTGGACTACACACTAACATAATTTGAAACGCAAATAAATTTGGATATATTCGGGCTAAAAAATCTGCAATTACTCCAAGAAATTTCCCTAATTTCCCTCGGATGACAGTTCCGAAGGGTACACCAATTGGAATCATTTCATCAATTTTATAACCACAATCTGATAGCGAGCTGTATAGAGATGATTTTGTGAATAATCTTTTGTGGGTAATATCAAGTATACCACGCTCAGCATAATTAAATCTTCCCAATAGCAGGTTTAATCTCATTGTAATAAAGGCAACGTTCGGTGTTGATAGAAGTAGTTTTGGAAAACGATTTTCATTAAAAGTTAGAGAATTACGCATCATTAAGAGAAATTCTTCCGGGTTAGAAAGGTGTTCAATAATATCTAACATTACAATCAAATCAAATTTATTTAGGTCAACAGGTAATTTGTTTAAATCAATATTTGCAGGGTAAAAATCACTTAACATTCCGTCTAACGGTTTATTTTGATCAATGCCAGTGACACGAATTCCTTCCTCTTCGCATTTTTTACCTACGAATCCCGGACCGCAACCTATATCTAGTAATGTTTTAGGTTGTAATTCTTTTATTTTTTTTATGGCAACTTGGTGCGATGAATATTCAATGAATGTTTTATCTCGGTATAAGAGTGGTTGTATATTTTGGTATTTTAAAAGACAAAACATACCTATTTCATGAAGTTTATAATGAAGTAGGGTAAATAAAATTTGTCTCTGTCTTTTGGAGCTAAGAAGACTTTGTTCTTTATCAAAACTCTGAACTCGAATTTTTGCTTTGATATGAATTGCTTGAAGAAATAATTCTAATCCGAATAAAAATCCATTTGAATTTAATTCAAAGGGCACAGATCTCAATAATTTGGTAGAATAACAACTAAAAGTATTCGGAAAAAAAGAAATGTAGTCTGGAAGCCATTTCTTTTTCAGAGTTAGAAGCAATTTATCAACTAGCCGACTCAAGAAAGATTGTTTTTTATTTCTAATATTAGGATGTGCTAATAGTCCATCAAGTGCGTTTTGGGAAATTTCTGAAACTAAATAATTTAAAAATACTTCATCTTGAATAAGGGCTTCCTCATTTACAAGTAAGATATAATCATAACCTTCATCGAGTGCAATTCTACACGCCAATTTTTGGATATTTTTTTTCTCTAAACTTCGAGAATAATGGAGTAAATCTAGGATATATTTTTTACTGTCTTTGATTCTTTCAAATTTGGATGTATTGTCTTCGCCGATGTAATCACCTGCAATTAAAATTTTAGTTACTTTGTTGGTAGGCATTCTGGACTCGATTTGTTTTTGCGGTGAATTTAATAAAATGATTTTGGTAATCCTTTGAATCTGTCAAACATATTTCAGTAAATAATTGCTTTTAACGAGCCTACTTTATATTAATTGACATTCTACTTATTTCATTTTAAACTGACACTTAATTTTTATAAGATATTAAGTAATCATAAATACTAACCAATCAAAATCAGTTATGAAAAATATAGCACAGCGCATCTTACATTTACTTTTGAATAATTATTTCTTACTATTTCTTTATATTCTGTTAGTTTCTTATGTAACAATTCACCACGAAGTCTGGCGCGATGAAGCAGATTCTTGGCTTGTAGCGAGAGACATATCTTATTCTGGTTTATTTCAATTTACACGTAATTCAGGTCATCCTTCGTTTTGGTATTGGATTTTAATTCCATTTGCAAAATTTGATTTTCCATACTATACTCTGTCGATTATTCATTTAAGTCTTGCTATTGCCGTTGTTTATCTGATTTTATTTCACTCTACTCTTAATAAATATTTAGTAATACTTTTGATATTCGGGTATTATTTTTTCTTTGAATATGCTGTGGTCGCTCGCAATTATGCACTATCAAATTTTTTATTGTTCTTAATTGCTGCAATTTATAAGAAGCGATTTGAAAAACCTATTTTGTTTGGTATGCTTTTATTTTTATTAGCAAATGCTAATATGTACGCAACTATAATTGCTTCAGGTATTGGATTACTTTATCTTATTGAGATAATAGAAGAGAAAAAATATACATCGAATATCATGTTAGGATTCAGTCTTATTGTTCTGGGGGGTATTGCTTGTTTGGCTCAAGTTTACCCTTCCAATGATAGGCAAGTTTCTCCAACTGATAGTGGACTTTTTTTCGTAATAAATTATAATGCTATTTTTTTGGCTACAGCTCATGCCTTTGCTCCCGGTGTAATGAGTTTGTTAGCGCTATTTAGTCTTGTGCTTTTTCCTGTTAGTTTGGTTTTCTTTTATCGTACTAAGAAGGTTTTTATTTTTTTTATTTGGGTAATCTGTATTCTATTCTTTTTCTTTACGTTTATTTATATGGGTGGATATAGACATGCTGGCTTTTTACTTATGACCCTTATTTTTTCTTTATGGATAAAACCATATTATGAGATAGAAAAAGAGTCAGAAGTTATTTATGATTCTCTTTTTAGTTATGTAATTTCTAAATTATTTTATATTTTATTTATAATTAGTCTTTTATTTTCTCTTCGATTCTCTTATAAAGAGTCAAAAAAAGAAATTTTATATTCGTATAGTAATGCGAAAGAAATGTCGGAGTATATTTTAGCCAATGGATATGACAGTGATGATTATATTATTGTGGCTCATAATTTAGATAGAGGTAAAACAATATTATACTATCTCAAAAACAAAAAAACTTTCTATTACCCTGCATTGGATTCATTTGGCTCCTACATGCTCTGGGATAAGAAAATGAGTAATGCAGTTAAATTAAAGGTACAGGATATGCTGCCTAAAACACGGGAAAAGTTTGCAGGTAAAGAAAATATTCTTTTCCTATCTGACACTGAATTGAAAGAAAATAAAGAGGAATACGACCTTTTGTACAAAACTCAAAGAAGAAATGAATTTGTGCGGGATGAAGAGTTTTTTCTTTATAAATTAAAACTAACAACAAAATAAGATAAATTTTTAGAAATAGGTTTCATCGAAAGATGGAAATACGTTGGGCGAAATTGTATGATTAATAAATGCTCCAGTTTAAATAGACGGTAGCTTCTCGCTTATTTCAATAATAAACTGTTCTTCACGAAATAATTTTTCGATCGGGTAGATATTTAATATAATGAGGAAATTTAAAGTATGCTAAAAAAAATTTTTAATTTATTTGAGGGAAAACACTACCGTTATATCATTGTGGGTTTTTTTGTTTTTTTTATTAATTTATTGGTTGCAGAGCAAATTTTTAAAATAGATTATTTTTTAGGCAATCAATTGAAACGAAATTTAGGAAATTTAATTACAATTGAAATCGCATTATTAATATCATTTCCTCTTCATAAATGGGTGACTTGGCTAGAAGGTTGGGATAATTTTTTCCCAAAACTATTGTATTTTCATTCTATCTCCTTATTAGGAA
>JAGOHK010000025.1 GCA_017996175.1 Leptospiraceae bacterium | reverse complement strand
CTCCAAAAGAAAATACCAACAGAAAATATTCTTTTATCGTTCTCTGGGGGCTTATGGGGTGAAAACAATGAAGAAAAGTATGGAAAAAAATTTTCTAGAAGAGTGGATATAGTGTTTTTGTATTAGTGTTAATCTTCCTTAGCCACGGTATCCCACTTAAGTTCAATCTCTACCCCAAGCGTTTCATATAACAAAGGAACTATATCGCATAACGCAGAAATTTTATCTTTAAAAAAGTGAGTGTGTTTACCATAAAGATAAGTAGGAACTGGATTCGTTGTATGAGTTCCAACTGTTAGGTTTTCTAGATTTCCATGATCGGATGTAATGATTAGCTGGTGTTTATCTTTATCCATTGCATCGTGGATACCTTCGATAAACCGCTCGACAGTGTGAATGACTCTTTCTGCCATTTCCCAGTTTTGGTCGTGACCTGTTTTGTCTGTTAGGAAATATTCGAATAACACCAAGTCATAGTTATTCGCAATATTTACTACATTTTTTCCTACCGTATACGGATCGCGAAGTTCAAGAAGGTTATCACCTGGTGGTAAAAAGTCTTTTGCGAACTCTCTGAAAAACTCATGCGAAATATCCATGAAGACTCCGTTGTGATTTCGCAAATCCTCCATATCTCTAAAAGGAATTGTAGAGGCTTGTTGGATCATGGTTGATGCAGATACATGTTTGGGTTTTTTCTTTACATTCTCGAAATAAATCGGACTATAACAATTTAAAAATGCCGCTTTTTTCCCACGTTCCTCTAATACTTTGAGAATAGAAAACTGATCTATAATCTTTCGAAGGGTAAATGTAGGATAGCCGCTAATATGTTTTTGCAGAACTTGGGGAGCGTTGATTCCTGTCCAAATAGCTGTCTGTCCGGTTGCACTTTGGGGTAGTCCCTTAATTCCCATAGACGCATCGGTTTTGACATATACACCATCCGCCAACTTGCTATTAGCTGGTAAGGGCTTGTCACCTAGTGGAAGGAAAAATCCTTTTGCAAATTTAGCGAAAGGATTTTTTTCTATGTCGTTCTCGCCAAACCCGACACCATCTATGAAAAAATAAATGATCACAAGCGGAATTTGTCCATTGGATATTGTTTTGTGATTTCTGCAACGCCCGCTTTCACTGCTGCTTTCTTTTTGGCGTCTGTGATATTTTCTAGTAAATCACAAATTAAATTTCCGACTTTTTCGAACTCGGTTTTTCCAAGTCCTCTTGTAGAGAGAGCTGGTGAGCCTAAACGAATACCGGATGTAACCGCTGGTGGTTTTTCATCAAATGGAATTCCGTTTTTATTTACAGTGATTCCAACTTTGTCTAGTTCGTTTGCGGCATCTAGTCCGGTTAGACCTTTTACAGATACATCGACCAATATCAAGTGATTATCCGTTCCTCCACTGATGATTCTAAACCCACGTTTTACAAAAACTTCTGCGAGTATACGAGCATTATCCACTACATTTTGGATATAAGTTTTAAATTCTGGTTTTAAAGCTTCGCCGAATGCAACTGCTTTTGCCGCAATTACATGCATGAGAGGTCCACCTTGGACTCCAGGAAATACGCGGGAGTTTAAAATCTTTTCGTGTTTGGATGAGGAAATAATCAAACCGCCGCGAGGTCCTCGAAGTGTCTTATGGGTAGTAGTCGTTACATAATCACAGATTCCAACGGGTGACGGGTGATGACCTGTAACCACAAGTCCAGAAATATGAGCGATATCCGCCATGATCTTTGCGTCTACCGACTTTGCAATTTCTGCAAATTTTCCGAAATCAATTTCGCGCGGATAAGCAGAAGCACCCACAACAATTAGTTTCGGCTTATGCTCCTTAGCCAGTCGAGCCACTTCATCATAATCAATTCGATTTGTATCTTTTGTTACACCGTAAGGAACAACTTTGTAATTTCTTCCGCTAAAATTTACAGCAGAACCATGTGTCAAATGTCCACCGTGTGCTAGGTTCATTCCCATGAATGTATCTCCCGCACTTAATGCGGCAAGAAAGACTGCCATATTTGCTTGTGCTCCAGAGTGGGGTTGTACGTTTACGTATTCTGCTTTGAACATTTTTTTTGCTCGTTCGATGGCAAGTTCTTCTACTCGGTCTGCATTTTCGCAACCGTTATAATATCTTTTTCCGGGATAACCTTCGGCGTATTTATTTGTAAGTGTAGAATGATAGGCTTCGAGTACGGCTTGGGATACGAAGTTTTCAGAAGCGATCATTTCAAGAGATTCTTCTTGTCTTTTGTCTTCGTGTTTGAGTGCGGCAAATACATCCGGGTCTTGGTTTTCTAAATACATTTTTGTTTCCTTTTTAGGGCAGATTTTGCGTTAGCGATGCGGAGGGCATGTCCGTAAAATGCGTCTGTTTGCATTTTACGGATGAGCGAGACTTCGCGAACCCGTAGCAGCGCGGCACAACGTGCAACGCCCAAATTTTTATTTCAAGTTTTGCTAAAAATAAATTCTATATTTGCATATTTTTCAGACATAAGCCTTTTTGCATCTCTAAAAACCTGCCGTAAAAACTTTCTATCCTTGGTTATGCTGCTACTTAGACCCAGAAATTCTTGGAAAATTTCCTGCAAATCCTTCTTAAATTTGGGGACGGAAAATTCTTTCGGGAGGGAAGTAAGGAAATCGGAGTGTTTGCGATTTTTTCGATAGTCTGGCTCTTCGGGTGGGTGAGAGAGATTTTCCAACACACTATCTATTATTTTTAAATCCAAAATCAAAGTCCCATGTTGGACGATACAATCACGTTTTCGAAATTGTGCATTTCCAGAAATCTTTTTTAAAATTCCATCTGTTTCAATTGTTATGTCTGATTTTCCCGCGGAGGATGCCGATATATTTTGTTTTGAGAGGGCTTTTGTAACTAAACCAAGGAGTTGGTTATAAGATTCTTTTACGGGATAGAGTTCTTTTTTTTCTTTCGTTGATGCAAATAGAGAATAATTAAGATTAAACGCTTCATCGTGAAATACAGTTCCTCCCCCAGATGCACGTCGCGTAATATAAATAGAATTTTCCTGAAACTTTCTAGAATTTTGCAATCGGGGAAACTCTTGATTAAACGCTGTGATTTTTTCTGGAGAAATATTTTTAGATACACTGTCAGAAATTCCTAGAACTATCGTATTATGGTTTGTCCAAAATCGAACTGCCCCACTGAATCCAAACTCAATTAAGTTAATCGCGATTGCTTCTTCTAACGCAAGATTAAAGTAGGGGCTATACCTTGTTAGCTGGTTAAAGTATAAAAATTTAGAATTCACTCTGTATAATACTTAGTAGACGCATCTTTTAGGAATTGTTTTTCTTTTCTAGAAAGAGAACTCATTCCCTTTTTTGAAATTTTATCTAGAAGTTCATCCACTGTTTCTTTTACATTTTGTCTGCGGTACATTTCTTCTTGGTAACGTTTCATTTTTTGTTTTTGTAAATAGCGGCTAATAGAAAAATTAAAATCAAACTTGTATTTTACAACGGCAAAGAAAAAACCAACTCCACCTAAGATTCCACCCAAGTGCGCTATATGAGCAATATTCCCACCTCCCGTGAACATAAGCATTAACATCAGAAGTGGAACTAAAATCTTCATTTTAATTGGGAAAATTCCCATAAATAGAACTTCGCGTGAGGGCCAAAGAAGCGCAAATGTTGTCATCACACCAAATACTCCGCCTGAAGCACCAAGGACAGTGTATTGATTGAAGCCTAAATTGTGCACAAGCCAAGTCAAAAATCCCCCAGTGAATATGGAGAGGAAATAAAGAGTTAAAAACCGTTTTTGACCCCAGAGATTTTCTATTTCTACCCCAAAGAACCAAAGATTGAGCATATTAAAGAGAATATGAAAAAAGTCACCGTGCAAAAAACCGTAAGAAATTAACTGAAAGATATAGAAATGGTTGACCATATTTGGATTCAGTGCAAACATACCCTCCAAGATTTTTGCATTTAAGAAAAGGTGAGTAGTGGTCTGGAGTAAAAAAACAACAGCGTTACTTATGATAAGAAATTTGATGGTAGGTGTCCATGGTGGACCCAACCGCATTTCGTAATTGCGAGAATTTCCCATAGATACCATCTGTTAGAAGCATATATAACTTGTAAAAACTAAATTGGTATTTATATTGGTTTAACTATAAAATTTGATAAGACGACTATCGTGAAAATAAAACTTTATGGAACAAGAGGCTCAATTGCCTCACCGCTCAGTAACAGTGCCTACCAAGAGAAAGTATTAGAAATTCTTGGGCTTCTTGGAGATAGACAACTTAAATCGCAAGAAGAAGCAAACGAATTCTTTGAGACATTGCCAGGATACCTTAAATATACTGGTGGCGGGGATACTACTTGTATCTCTGTTACATCGGATGCTGGAAAAGTATTTATGGTCGATTGCGGAACTGGCGGAAGAGTAATGGGCGACGAATTGATTCGTACTGAATTTGGGAAAGGGAAAGGTGTCTTAGATATATTTTTCACTCATACTCATTGGGATCATATCCAAGGACTTCCATTTTTCAAACCAGTTTATATTCCTGGAAATCAAATTAATTTTCACTCACCTTACGCAGATTTAGAAGCAAGGCTTATCCAACAACAAGTAAAAGAATTTTTCCCTATGCCTTTTCATGGCACAGCCTCTACGAAAAAATTTACAACTATAAGACGCGGCGAACCTGTTCAGTATGACACAATGACGATAGATTTCTATCCTTTGAAACACCCTGGTGGATCTTATGCCTATAAATTTATGGAGAATGGAAAATCCTTTATTTTTGCAACCGATGCAGAATTTACTGGTGATGATATGGATTTGATTCGTTCTATGGCTCCATTTTTTAGTGGAGTGGACGTTCTGGTTTTAGATTCTCAGTACACTCTAGATGAATCATTTGCAAAGTTTGATTGGGGACATACTTCTTATACGATGGCTGTGAATTGCGCTACTATATGGAATATTAAAACGTTAGTTCTTACACACCACGAACCCGCCTACAATGATAAAAAAATCTTTGAGATTTATGAAGATGCAAAGCTTCACAAAACATATTTGGAAGGAAGCCCTCTCGAAATTATATTAGCTCGAGAAGGCTTGGTGATAGAATTATAAGATATTATAATTCCATTCCATCCACTTCACTTTCTTGGTATGTTTGTTGCCCGTCTGCAGTAATGACATAGTAAACACCATTTTCGTTGAAGATAATTCCTCTGACTTGCAGACCAGATTTTAGGTTGAGAATACTGACAGTTTTGCCTGTAATCTCTTCCATTCTTTGAATTAACTTCGCTTCGTTTTTCTCATTTCGTTCTTTGACTGCAACTGTCGTAGATTCTTTTGTTTCCAATTTTTTCTTTTCTATAGCAATCAATTCAGCGTACTCATTTAGTTTGGTTTCCAGTTCTTTAGAAGGAATTTTTTCTACTTTATGAAATGCTCCCTCTTGCACAGACTTGGAAGGCACAGAATTTTCTAATCCAGTAGACTTACCATTTTTATCAATAGCGGTAACTGCTTTGTCAATTTCCTCGGGACTTAGCTTTGCTTTTGTTTCAAATTGAACTTGGCTAATGGAATCTTCTAACCCAGTTGTTTTGAGGATCCTGTTGGTTTGGCTTTTTGTTACATGAGTCTTATAACCAGCTTCGATAATCTTCTCTTCTGCTTCGAGGGATTTTCGAACTGCCACTACAGTTTGACTTTTTTCTTGCACTTCCAATGGTAGTTCATCCATTTCCGCAATTCTTACCTGAGTAGCAACTTTTCCTTCGGAAACACTTACAGTGGTTGAACCATCTTTCGCTACACTTACGTCAAATTTTGTTCCACGAACCCCGGCAGTTTGAGTCGGAGTAACGACTTGGAAATTCTCGTCATTTTTTAATTTACCCGAAACATTGACCATAGCGTTTCCGATATTTACCATTGTGCTTGGAACTGGTTTTCCATTTACGTTTGTCACTTTTAATTCAAACATAGAATCAGCTTTCAATCGAATCACAATGCCCGCATCTGACTCTTGTATCTGAACGTCACAACTGGATTTTTTTCCGGTAATGACCGATTCGTTTTGTGAAATAATATCGCCAGCTTTTATTTTTCTATCACCAATGCGAACGTCACCTACAGCGAATAACACAACGCCGGTTATTGACAATTTGCCGTCGGATGTATTTGCAGCATTCGCTCCTTTGTTTTCTTCTTTTTTACAAGTTACGAAAAGGAAGCAAAAAATTAAAATTCCTATTCCCCATTTTATTCTATTCATAGTTATCATACATGTCTCCTGAGACATCTCAAATTATCTGACGTTAAAATTTATATTCTTTGTTACTCTTGCTGCTTCAAAATTTCCACCGATAAGTGCTCTCTCTTTAGACTCAATATCAGTAAAAAAAATTGCGTTAGAAGGATTCTCTTTGAAGTATCCGAGATTCACGATACCGAAAGCTCCCAAAATACCACTCCCATGGCTGTAGCTACTTGAGAAACACCCAGACGCGCCAAACGAAGGATAAGATAGATTGCCCCCTTGAACATGGACGTATGGTTGTTTGTAAAAAATTCCAGCGAACCAATGAAATGGGGAGATAAAACAATCTAGAAAAGTTCCAGTACCAACAAAAACGGTATCCGTAATATACGTTTGACTTTTGCCGCTGGCATCTACATGTTTAATTACAAATGCAGAGCATCCCTCGCTTAGGCTAATGACAATAATTAATAAAGTTACTCGAATTGACTTTAGGAACATTATTTATTTTCTCCAAAAATAGAATATATTTAGTTCGCACATATATGATTAGAAATACGTACGTTAATTAAATTGCGAATTTATTTACGTCTACCTCGTGAATAGATTCTATATGTAAAATAGGAATATTAGAAGCAAACGTTACTTCCTACAAGGTCAATGAAATCTAATATGGAAGAATTGTCACTAACAATAAAATAAGTAGTAAATACTATCCAAAAAAATATTTATATATTGACTATTCGTTCATCTACCATTTATGGATATGTCATGCAGACCTTATCGAAATCACAGTTAATTAAATGTCTATTTATCTCTCTTTTGGTAACTCACGCAGTCGTGGATAATTCGGTTTATGCTGAATCATTGCGGCTAACGAGTGGACAAATAATAGAAGGAAAGATAATTAGCGAATCGGAGAAAGTGATTGTTGTTCAAACCACTCGAGGAACTTTCACAATCAAAAAGTCAGACATATTGGAAATGGAACGTCCAGGTGCTAAGGATACTATCGCGAAGCCGCCTGCAGAAGAAAAACTTTCCATCGGGAAAATTATTGGGATGAGTTTTATTCCAGCATACTCACCTGCTTATAAATCCAAAGATCGTCCCGAATTTGGTATTCCTTTTGCTATGGCAAGTTTATATTATTTTACTCGTTTTTTGCAATTTCAAACAAATTCGAGAGCGGTTGGATATTTGAATTCTTTAGAAGGTAAGTCATTTGGATTACCAATTGCATTCATATATGGACCTTCCATTGTGATGAGTGCTACCGGCTCAAATGTATTGAACGAGTTTGAACTTTGGGGGGGAAATGTTTTCCCGGTAAACCTCTCCATCTATATAAATGCAAGATCCTACTTTTATGATAAAAGTCCAGATAGGGTGGTTGCAGGGAAAGTTATGACCGAAGAGGAATATCTTAACAAAACAAGAAGTCTCCTTCAAAATTACGTTGCTGTATCTGTGTTGAATGCGATAACAACCTATTTTATTTTAAATAGTGAAAGTGCAATTGGTGTAGTAAGAACAGAACATAATGGAGTTAATACAATTTTCTATGCATTCCCTACGGGGGAAGGGGCAACATTTGGTTCTGTTTCTAAATTTTAAATTATTCTTTAGCCTGAACTAAATTTCCGTTAAAGTATACTGCTGACCAAGGTATTTTTTGGGCTAGTGACTCCGTCGATTTTATATTTGTTGATTTACTGTTGATATACACCACTTTAAGTCGCGGAATACTAGCCAGTATATTTTCATAATCACTTTCCAGAGGAGTATTCTCAAGAGTTAAGATTTTAAGTTTTTTTAGTGTGGCTAATGACTTTAATCCGACACTTGTAATTTTTGTACCACTTAGATTTAGAACTTCAAGAGAAGAATTACCTTTCAGGTAGGAAAGTCCGTTATCAGTAATTTTTGTCCAAGATATATTTAATGATTTTAACTTTTTAAATTTAGAAATATTTCTTAAACCCTCATCATCTATTTTTGAACCAGCCAGAGTTATAGATTGAAGGTTCGGAAGATTTTGTAATTCATTGAATCCCGTGGAGGTAATATTCGTATTCCACAGATGCAAGTCTTTTAGATTTTCTATTGTGCTTACATATTTCATAGATTCATCTGTAATTTTCAAAGAGGTTAAGTCTAATTTTGTCAGTTTAGATTTTTGTAGAGACTTAATCCCATTATCCGTTACATTTGTTCTACCAATATCTAAGCGGTCTAACCAAATTAATCTCGCTATAGTAGGCATCGAAGAATCATTGATAGCCGTTCCTTCTAAATTTAAATGTCTAATCTGGGGCAATTTAGCCAGGAAAGAAATTCCCTCGCTGTTAATGACTGTATTGGCTAGTGATAAATAATTTAACTTTGGATTTTGGATATGGATTAGATCTGCATTGCTGATGAGGGAACCACTAAGTTCTAGGCTAGTGAGATTCGGATATTCTTTTAGCCCGGGAAGTAATTCTTCTACATCTTTCTTTCCACTGAAATTTAGGGCTTGCACTTTGGTTTTAGTTTTCAGATCGGAATCATCCGTACTCGTTTGTGCAAATGTAACAGTTGAAATGGAAATTAAAAAAATAAAAGCAATCGTAATACTGGAAAAAATTATAGGTTTAAAGATTAAGTTCATTTTGATTCCTCCGCTTTACTTACAGATACAAAATTTGATAACTCCATTTCTAGAACTCCATACGTTGTTTCGATATAAAGATAATTTGCTGATAACTTCAGTAATTTTCCGTCAATGGATTCCCCGTTCGTAAATAGGAATTTTCCTTTATCCCCTTCTTTTATATCCATTTTTGTAGTGGTTAATTTTTCCTTTGAAATTTTAGGGAATAGAATATCGCTCGAGTTTATTTTTATTTCTTTGGAATTTCTACTTACTAATGTTTGATCTCCTAAATTTTTTAGAATTTTACCGAGAAATTTTTCTCCGCTTTTTAAGTAGACAAAACCATTGATGTATTTTTCTTCCTTTACTCCTTGCATTTTTGAAATACCAATTTCTTCTTTGCCATTGTCTGTTTCAATGACCATGGTATCTCCTAAATCGGCAGCGGTAAAATAAAATAAGCCGAATTGATTTTTTACATAATAACGATCACTATTTTGTTGCATGATTTCTGAGTAAATCAATTGTCCACCTGAATAAGCTAGAAGCCCTTCAGTGAATTGCAAACGAACTCGTTCTTTCATAATTGGTTCATACATTTTTCGTTCTTCTAATATTTGGGTAGGGATTGGGAAATTTAATTCCCTTTGTTTTTCTAAGCTGGCAAATTCATTTTCTAATTTTTTTCGAAGATCTTCTTTTTCTTTTGCTACTGTCTCTTCTTCATTTTCCTTCTCTTCTACTTCTTCTGTTTTCTTATTTTTGCTGAGTTCCTTTTTTTTGTTATCTTTCTTTTTTTCAAGATTCCACGTAACAGACTGTAATTTAATTTTAATCTTCTTTAGGTCTGCTTTTTTTCGGACTTCTCTTTTTCCATTTTCAAAAAGAATTTCTACTGTCTCTTTTCCTACGTTCACTTTTACGTTTTCTAAAACTTTTCCGTCTTGGAATCTGACTATATCACTCAGAAGAAACTTGGGTAGTAGTGTCAAAATTAGGGCTAAAAATATCTTCTTCATGTAGTTTTCTCCATTTCAACAGGAATAAATCAATATACTATTTGCAGAGATTTTCCAGTCATTTTTTTAAAACGAAAGCAAAAAATGAAAGAAAAATCTCTATAAGTTTTTTCAATTACGCTCTGGGAGCTACGCGACTCCAGTTACAACTGGTTCTGAAACCGCTTGAGCTGGAAAACGATTTGCTTCACTTAGAAGTCCTGTCTCTTGGAATTGGTCGAGAGTATAAATTTCATACTCGTATCCTTGTTCTGTCAAAAACAATTGTCGATTTTGTCCAAATCTTTCTTCACTAGTGTCACGTGAGATAAGAGAAAAGAAAGTAGCTGTGTTATTGCTTTCTTTCGGGCGCAAAATACGACCTAGCCGCTGAGCTTCCTCTTGCCTAGACCCAAAAGTTCCAGAAACTTGAATGGCAATGTTGGCATCCGGCAAGTCAATAGAAAAGTTTGCAACCTTACTTACGACTAAAGTTTTAATCGCACCAGATCTAAAAGCAGTGTATAACTCTTGTCTTTCGCCTAACGGTGTTTTTCCGGTAATGAGAGGAATTTTGAATCTCTCTGCAATCGTTTCCAACTGATTGATATATTGTCCAATGATTAGAATATGTGATTCTTTATAACGATCTAAAATCAATTGAATCGCAGTCATCTTTTCAGGATTTTCAGAGGCTAATCGGAATTTTTCGCGGTCATCGGAGATAGAATAACGTAATCGCAAATCTTCATCCATAGGAACTCGAATTTCAACACATTTAGCTTCGGCTATCCAGGATTTATTTTCTAGTTCTTTCCAGGGTACATCGTATTTCTTAGGACCAATCAAACTAAATACATCTTCCTCTAGACCATCTTCTCGAACTAACGTAGCCGTTAGCCCCAGACGACGTTTCGCTTGTAACTCAGACGTCATACGAAATACGGGAGCAGGCAGTAAATGCACTTCATCATATACGATAAGACCCCAGTTGTTTGCACTAAAGATATGAAAGTGGGTAAAGTCAGATCCTTTTCTCTTACGGTGGGTTAAAATATTGTAAGTCGCAATTGTGATTGGTTTGATTTCTTTGGTTTCACCGGAGTATTCGCCAATATCGGATTCAGGTATATCAGTCTTATCTAGGATTTCATTTTTCCACTGACGAATAGAAAGTGTGTTTGTAACTAAGATCAAAGTTTCCGCACCGATGATTTGCATCACACCCATTCCAACGATAGTTTTTCCTGCACCGCAAGGGAGCACAACTACACCCGACCCACCTTCGTTGCGACCGCCAGCATGAAATACTTCAATAGACGCACGCTGGTAATCGCGCATTCCGAATTTTCTTCCGTCGCGGGTAAGAGGACGTAAGTTAAATCCATATTTGTTTCCTTCATCGTAACCTGCTAAGTCTTCTACAGGAAAACCAATTTTTATAAGTGCTTGTTTGATATGACCGCGGTATTCTTTTTTGACGACGATCTTTTCATTTGAGAGTCTTTCTTGAATGAAAGGCTGTACTGCACGATGGTTTGCGATTTCTTGTAAGAAACCTTTTTCGTTGGAGATGATGACAAGTTCTCCATTTTCTTCTTTGACTAATTTCACTTTGCCGTAGCGGCTGATTTGTTCGCGGATTTCATTTACAACGTTTTTTGGAATGGAATAACGTGCGTATTTCTCAAGACCCTCAACGATTAAATCCGCAGACATCGCAGAGGACGCAGCGTTCCATAAAGAAAGGGGGGAAATTCGATAGGTATGTAAATATTCCGGACTTTTTTCTAACTCAGCAAAGCGAGAAATAATCGCTCTACACTCTTCAAATTCAGGGTTGTCGACCTCTAGTAAAAGGGTCTTATCACTCTGTATAATCAATGGTTTACTCATAAACTTCTCCTTAAAAAGGCAGTTACAGCGTGAAAATTTGAGCCTATCTGTCAAGCATAAAATAACGCCATTTTTTCGATGAAGAATTTGGACATCGAAGTCCTAATTATTTTTAACCACAGTTTCTAATACTTCAAATATTCTATCCAAAGAAGAATCGCTAATTGTATAAGCCGGGGCAATATAGACAGTATTTCCTAAAGGACGAATCATTACACCCAGGGAAAGAGAAATTTCTCGAATTTTTTTGGCTATAGGATTCAGGTAATCCGTATTACCCTCTAGTTCGAATGCACAAACTGCTCCAAGAATACGAGGGTTTAGAATTTTATGATTAAATTTTTCTTCGAGATGAGACATTCGTTTTTTTAGTTTTGATTCTAAACGTTTGACATCTTCTAGGCGATTCTCTTGTTCGTAAAGTTCTAAAGAAGCAAGTCCGGCAGCACAGGCAGATGGATTTCCCGTCATAGTATGCCCGTGGTAAAATGCTTTGTGCGGAATATCGGAATTAAACGCTTCATATACTTTTTCGGAAACAAGTGTAGCGGCTAATGGTAAAACTCCACCAGTCAAACCTTTTGCTAAGGCAATAATATCAGGTTTTATATCAGCATATTGGTACGCAAAATCCTTTCCGGTTCTCCCAAATCCGGTAAAAATTTCATCTAGAATTAGAATTATATCATACTTTTCACAAAGGGATTCTATTTTTATCAGGACTTCTTTTTTGAAAATTTTCATTCCCGAAGCACCCTGTAAAATTGGTTCAAGTATGACGGCGGCAGTTGTATCAGCATTTTCTTTTAAAAAATTTTCCAAGTCAGTTAAACATTCTTCCTTGCAAGTATCTGGATTTTTTTTAAGAGGGCAATTGTAACAATCAGGGGATGTCAGTTCCGGAGAAGAGAATAATAGATTCTGAAAAATTGCGTTAAATGCCGATTTACCTCCGACAGACATAGCGCCTATCGTATCACCGTGGTATGAGTTTGTGAAGTGGATGATGGTTTCTTTTTTGTCCTTACCTATATTTTTAAAATACTGAAACGCAATTTTAATTGCAATATCAATAGCGCAAGAGCCGTTATCGGAATAAAATACAGATTTAAAATTTTGGTTTGTAAGCTGGATTAATTTTTCTGCGAGCTCCTCTGCGTTTTTATGAGTGTAACCCGCAAGTAGAACGTGATCTAAGTTAGAAAGGCTTTCTTTTACTTTTTCTATAATGTAAGGATGGTTATGCCCGTGAATACTTATCCACCAAGACGAAACTGCATCTATATATGGATTTCCTTTTTCGTCGTAAAGAAATTCTCCGCTGGCGCGAACGATTTTGAGAGGATTTGGTTGTCCTTTTTGAATCGTGTAGGGATGCCAGATCATTTAAAGAGTGATTTTATAGATTCATTCGTATCGAAATAAGTATCTACATATTGTAAGAAGGGTTTACCGTCTGTTATACTCGCGGGTATTCCAAGTTCACCAAGGCATTTGACTCCTGAAAATTCTTGTATTGTGAAAATATTATTTCGCGACAAATCATTCTTTTCCCCGAACATATAAAATCCAAGAATAGGTATATCTCTATGTTGCAATGCTTCAATAGAGAGCATAGTATGATTAATTGTTCCAAGTTCGGTAGAGGCAACTATGATTACTGGGATTCTCGATTTTTTTAAAATGTCAATCATCATTGTACTGGAATTTAATGGGACTAAAAGACCACCGGCTCCTTCGATGATCGTGGGCTCAGCCATTTGGGTCATGAACTTTTCTGCAAGTCTAATTGTATCAACACTTTTGAATTCTAATTCGCTTGCGTAATGGGGAGAAGCCGCTTTCACGAAATGATACTCCGTTTCCAAGAAAAATTTATCCTGTAAGCCTGTAAGTTTTTTTACTCTTAAAAGATCGGAGTCCGTCAATGCTCCAGTTTGAACAGGTTTCCAATATCTAAGTCCATGGTTTCGCGCATACTTTGCCATAAGCATAGAAGAAAATATAGTTTTTCCAACATTTGTACCGGTTGCTGTGATAAATATAGCCATATCTACTTAGTTCCAAATACTCTCTTTAAAATAAATGATTTTTTTATTACAAAATGGTAGAAAAAAAAACTTAATGTATAAACCAAAAATGTATGTAAACAAAACTTAATGGTAATAGGAATTTTTGCGTAATACAAGTAGTTTGCTAAAATTAGAGAGATAGGATGATGAATCAAATAGATACTCATTCCAGAATTTCGTAGGTAATCTAGAATATGTTTTGTATTGTCTAAATATTTTTTAAATAAATAGAGCAAAATAAATATAAAACTCCAAGCAAGTATTGTATCGACTAACAAATGAACGCCGCGCAAAATAATTTTTTTACTTTCATTCTGGAAAGTCATCCAATACGGATCAAGTTCATTTAAGTATATAAATAAAGTGAATGTCAGTAGAATACGTATGGAAAAATAAAATAAATTACTATTAGAGGATTGTTCGTTTAATGTAAAATTTTGTAGTAACTTTTTTTTGTAGGATACAACACCGGTTGTAAAAAAGGCAAGATAATAAAAAAAAGAAACAGGTTGAACGCGAAAAATAGAATCATCTTTATTGAAAAATAAATTTGTAATAAAAATAGCGGCAAAACAAAATAAAACCCCAAATAAAAATAATGAAGAATAATTTGCAAAAAAAAAATCGGACTTTGCGTTTAGCTTGGCAAACCTGGATTGAATATAGAATCTAGAATAGTAAAATACATTTTTAGTAACTTGAAATTTATAATTAATAAGTAACAAAAAGCTATAGATAGATAAGTAGACTAAAAACCAAATATGTGAAAAATCAAATTCCTCTGGCGAAAAAAAAAGGAAAAAGTAATTCCAAAATGAAATCGGGGAATGGGTTTTGTTATAAACTAAATAATACTGAACTGGAGAAAAAAAAACTAATCCAATTAACATAGGTGCAAACATTCTTTCGATTCTAGAAAAAGTAAAAATTCTCCCACCTTTGTTGTTTAAAACCATATAGGAAAAAAAGCCAGACAGAAAAAAGAAAAGTGGCATTCTAAATACATGAATCAAATGAGTAACAATATTAAAGAAAAAATTCGTATCATCACTTTTTATTGCATACCCAATATTTGGGGCATAAACAATAGAAGTGTGAAAAAGAACTCCGAGCAAAAGTGCGAAAGTCTTTAAATTATCTAGATAAAATAGGCGTTTATGCATGTCTCATTAAGTAGATTCTATTTTTTTCCGATGTTAAATTATGAAATTGAAACCTATGAAAAATAGATTTTCCCTATACGTTTTACTAATTTTTTTCCAAATTCCTTTACTTGCCGTTCCTGAGAAAGTAATTATTGGAACAATCATCGGTGCCGGTGCCTATATTGAGACTGATGATAATACCTATCCTTTTAAGCATACAGATTTACAAAAGGAACTTTCTGAGCTAACCGGCAAAAAAGTTCGAATGCTCTGTAGTTTTGAAGAGGATTCTTGTATTCCTATACGTTATGAAATTGCTCCCTTTGTTACTGAAAAAAACTTGCCAAAGTGGACAATCAAAAAAATTCCAAAGTATGTATATCGTGGGCTAACAGCATTTAACCCTTCTGTTACACCGGATGGAAATATTTTATTTTGGACAGTTTTAGTAAAAGAACAAAGTGGAAATAGTACCCAAAAGATTTGGTTTAGTGAAATGGATTCTCACGGGTTTTGGAAAAAAGGAATCCAGATGGATCCTCCTCTAAACAATAAAGCTCCTGCTGCAATTATTTCTGCACTCCCAGGCGGAAATGAACTTTTTGTATTCGGAAGTCACGCAGACCAAGAAACCTATGAAGAATTAAAAAAGCAAATGGATTTAGAAAAAGCAGAAATTGTAAAAACTTCTAAGAACGTAAAAGAGGTAGAAGGTCGTTATGCGGCGGTAAGAGAGCGTTATAGAAGGGAGATGGAAAAACTCCAAAATAAAGTTCCTCTTTATAAAAGTTCCAAGCAGGGACATGGTTGGAGCACTCCCGAAAGAATTCATTTTCCGGATTTTTATAATTTATACAGAAGTGAGGATAATGTTAATTTACAAATATTTGGTGGCTCTACACTTTCTTCTAGCGGCAAAACGTTAATATACTCAGCAAAACATAAAGACTCTGTTGGAAGATTAGATTTGTATGTATCGAATGCAACAGATGGAGTTTTTCCGATAGGGGAGAATCTTGGGAAAGTGATTAATACAGAGTATGAAGAAATGGCTCCTTTTTTAGCCTCTGACGATAGGACTTTATATTTTTCAAGTAATGGTCATAACGGTTTATCTATTTATTATACTCAGAGAATTGGAGATAGTTGGACTGATTGGGCGACTCCGCAAGAGACATCTAAGAATCTAAAAGGTGTTAATTTTTTTTCTATTCCAGCAGCGGGTAATTGGGCTTATGCGAGTAAAGAAGGACATTTACTCATGACTTTTCTCCCGAGTGAAGCAAAACCGAATCCAGTAATTATTGTCAAAGGTAAAATTGTAACAGATAAAGGTTTACCGATTGGGGCAGAAGTATTTTACGAATCACTCACTACCAAAGAAAATAAAGGCTCTACTATTTCAGATCCGAACACAGGAAAATTTTCGATCGTTCTTCCTTATGGTGATAATTATGGATTTCATGCTAAGAAAGAAGGGTATCTTCCGATTCATAAAAATAAAGATTTAAGAGAGAGTGAAAAATTATACCAAGAAGTGGAAGTAGATATGGTTCTTCCTAAAATTGAAAAAGGGGGGGAGATAATAATCAATAACCTCTTCTTTGAGTCAAACCGGAGCGAAATTAAAAAAGAGTCCGAGCCTGAATTAGATAGGTTAGGCGAAATTATGAAGGTTAATAAAAATCTAGAAGTCGCGATTGAAGGGCATACGGATAACGTTGGCAAAAATGCGGATAATATTGCTTTGTCTCTTGCTCGTGCAACCGCAGTGGCTGATTATATTATTAAAAAATTTGGAATCGAAGCAAATAGATTAAAAGTTGAAGGAAAAGGCGAAGAAGCTCCAGTTACGGAAAACACTACAGCAGAAAGTAGGGCAAAAAATCGTCGGGTAGTTTTTAGAATTTTGAAAAATTAATATACTTTCTTTGTTCGTAACTATTCGTTGGCTCGGTTGCAAATATTCTTATGGGTAGGTATCATATTTTTATTCTGATTACCTACAATAATCTTGCAATTTATCTGTAAGTATCTCAATATGTCCGATTGAATGAACTTGCTTTATTACTTTAGAAAATCAATCAATATTCAACTTTTGACCTTATCTGCTCTGTTGATTCTTTTTACTGGCGGGTTTGTCGGTCTTTTAAGTTATAGATTCGTTAAAGATATAATGGAGGAAAAGTTAAAATCGAAAGACCTGCCTGAGGTAATAAGACTTAAATCAGTAAAGATTGAAAATGAATTGGAAAAAGCTTTAAAAGTCTCTCAAATTTTATCATCTGATCCTGAACTAATTTCTTGGTTTTTGGGAAATGAAACAAATCTAATTTTGGAAGATTCTACAAAACAAAAAATGAAACATATTGCAGGTTTGTTTGATTACACCCGCATATTTGCGTCTAACCTTGCTACTAAAAATTATTACTATTATGAAAAAAACCAAATTTCAGCCCAAGAAATTAAAATTGAGAAAAAAAGAATTTCCGAATTATCAGAAGAGGATGTTTGGTTCTTTCGATTTTGGAATTCTAAAAAAGACTATGAAATAAATATTAATAAAGTAGATAATAATAATACTTATGCTTATATTAATACGATTATAAAAAATGGAACAAAAAAAATCGGTGTAGCGGGAGTAGGCGTTAGGCTCACCGATTTTGTAAAAGATTTCTTTTCGGAAGATCAATATAAAGGTAAAACATGGTTAGTCGAAAAAGAAACGATGAAAATAAAGATCAGCCTTAATTTATCTGATATAGGCAAATCCCCGTCATCCGTGATTGGAGATCGAGTAGAAAGTTTTATGGGCGAATTGGATCATCGAACTAAAATTGTTGTATCAACGAACGTTATCGGAGAACGAACGTTTTTTGCTTTTTTACCATTGTCATTACACAATGCAATTATTGTTTATTCTGTTCCCTATGAAATTATTATGGAACCTCTTACCGTTATACGCAATGTCACTATGGCAGCAACGGTAGTAACTGTTCTTGTTGCCTTTTTTGTTTTTTTAGTTTACTCCCGAAAAATTACAAATCCAATTATAAGCTTAACACGAGTGGCAGAGAGAATTAGTGCCGGAGAGTTACACTTACGTTATACGATTAATACCAAGAACGAAATAGGACGATTAGCCGCTTCTTTCAATAGTATGACTGAAAGTCTTGCTGAAAAAAATAGAATCCTTTCTGAATATAGCCAAAATCTACAAGAGAAAGTATATGAGCAAACTTACGAATTGGCGCGACAGAAACGAGAATTAGAAATTAAAAATAAAAGTATGCAAAAAGAATTGGAAATGGGGCAGAAAGTCCAAGGAATATTTCTTTTGCCATTTATGAATCAATCCAGTTGGTATGAAGTTTATGCAACTAGTTTTCCTTCTAAAGAATTGGGGGGAGATTTTTTTAGAGTCTATGAAACCAAAGATGACCAAGTTTGGATATTTATTGGAGATGTATCAGGCAAAGGTGTCGGTAGTTCTCTTATCATGACTGCTGCTGTTTCTCTTTTGGATCAATTACAAGGAATTTCCAATTCTATAGAAATCTTAGCAAAAGATTTTAATTCGCAACTCTATCACTTAATAGGTTCTGGTAAATCTAGTAGTACTGGATTTTTCATCACAGCCGGCTGTGGTTTATTAAAAAGAGAAGGGGACAGGTATTTTATATATACTGTCAATGCCGGTCATGAACCACCATTGCTTTATCGAGAAGGCGAATTTTCTTTTCTTCCTTCAGGCGGTAAAGCATTTGGAATTTTAGCGGATACTAGCTATAAGCTCTTCAAGACTGAATTAAAAAAAGGTGATATTCTTTTATATGTCACGGATGGAATTTTTGAACAAAGAAATGAGAAGGGAGAATTTTTTGAGTTCACAAATATTCAAAAATCGTTAAAAAAATACCACTCTGAATCTATGGAAATTATCTCCATTAAACTCTTGGAAGACTTAGATGAGTTTTCGACTAACGTTTCACAAGAAGACGATAGGACTATTATTGCACTAAAGATTTTATAATAAGACAATTAATGGATACAGAAAGCAAAAATACATTTAAATAAAAAGTATGGTTTAGATTGATTACAATAATTATGCATAATAAAAGTTAGATGCAATTTGCTTTTTAAAAACAATGATAGTGCGGATATTTTGATAAAATGAAACTACCAAAGACTAAATCAATTACTGCAATAAATTATTATATCATAACTGGTACTGATAATATGAATTATTTGCACACACCATTGGAATTTTATGAAGTATTTGATTTGCTTCGCCAATTTCCTAAAGATATATTTCAAATTTCTGAATCGTTAGGTTATTATCAAAGTCAAATTATAATGAAAACATTTCAAGGTTTAGATATTTCTATTAGTACTTATGATTCATTAATAAAAGATACGACAGATAAATTGATTAATGAACACTTAGACCTCTTTTCTGCCAAAAGGAATGTTAAAGTTTTCTTAATAAATGGAACAGAGAAAAACGAAAATATAGCGAAGGTTACAAAGCAAATATATAATGTCAATGGGTTTAAATATATAACTTCCTTTAATGACCCATTATCCAAAGTAAAAAAATATTGTGAAGATATTTATTTTAGTAATGTTCATGAATTTTTGAATCGGATCAACTTAGATAAGAAAGAAATTTTGCAAGACTTTCCTGAGCATTATCAAGGATTAGATTTTAATGTTAAAGTAGAGAAAAATTTTGAAGAGGTTAATAATTTTACAAACTTCTTTCCATGTTTCTCAAATTATTTTACATTGAATCAAATAGTAAATAATTTTTGGGTAGAAGGTGCGGGTACGCAAACGAATCCTTTAAAAGATGATAATGTCGATTTCCAAGAACATTTGAATAATAGATGGGATATGATTTTAGAAAAAGTAGATAATATTGATAAATTTAATCACATGCTATATTCACTTGACTATGCTAAACATGTGACTGGTTGGGATCCTTACTTTGAAACAATGATCTTGGTTTTCCCATTTCAGAATCCTGATTATAAATATTATATTAATAAAGCGGTAAATAATGTTTTCTTAAAAAAACTATTGCTGTCGATGGAGCAAGAATTAGATTTTACGGTTCGCCCTAATATCAATACTCCAAAGGATATTTCTGAGATTGAGTTAAAAAATTTTATAGGTATGGTTTCGAAAAAAGAAGCAGATAAATTTTTATTTCTTGATTATGTTGCTTATTTACATGCTTCTTTTTCTTATTCGCCGATTATAAGGTTTCCCCAAGTAGGAAAATCCATTTATAAAAATCTGAGTTATCTGAACCCTGATAACGTAAACTTTGAAAAATCAAATCCATTGAAAACAATTTTCAGGTTTGGCAAAAATTTAGCAAAAATAACCATGCCTGATTCTGTAAGTGAATTTTTAAAAACAAGAAGTCGCCAAATCTTTGCAATTAGTGATTTGCCAATTGAATGGTTAGTAATTGACGATGTTCCATTATGCTTTTCTCATGATATTTGCCGTTTACCGGAAAGTAATTATCGAAGTTTAGTAAGTAATTATATCGCAAATCAACGATTTACACATTCAATTTCAGAGAACATCCTTTCTGAGACACTTGTAATATTTGGGGCTTCTGACGAAGCTAGAGATGAATACTTTAAAGCTTGGTATCCGACTATATTAGAACAGTCTATCAAGTTGGGATTCAAAGTCGTCCATTGCAAGTCTAAAAAAGAAGTTGTTGAAATTGTAAATACTACAAAGCCAGAGCTTTTAATTTTTAATTGCCATGGAGATTATGACCATACTACAAAAACTTCTTTTTTATGGATTGGAAATGAAAAGCTGATTGGGGAAGATATAATAAATGGTAATATATATGCCCCTCTAATTTTTTTATCTGCATGTAAAACTAGCCCTACTTATGGCTTTATCAAATTAATTGCTGAGGCTTTTTTTCAAGTAGGAGCAACATCAGTTACAAGTACATTTTTACCTATAGGAATCGATGAAGGTTTAACACTCTACATTAGACTTCTTAATCAGCTTGCTATAGCCAGTAAGGGAAAGATACATGAAAATTGGCTGAGTTTTATTTCCCACATAATTAGGACTTCAATTATTCAAGAGTCGCATTTTAAATCAAAAAAAAATATTTCAAAAGAACATGAAGAAAATCAAATTGGTTTACTAAATGATTCAATGATTTTTAATAAAAGAAGAGATGTTTATAAAAAATTGAATTTAGAAAATCTATCGAATGAATTTTTATTTTATAGTAATCTAGGGAGATCGGATTTAATTTTGTTTGATTCATGGGTAAAAGAAAAAAAGAGAATAAATGGAGTGCAATGAAAAAGCAAAGTGCACATAACTACGAGTATCCACTACCGAACGGGCTATGTTTGGATGATGCCCCTCCCTTGCTCCAAGCCGGCAAAGTCGTATTAGCTAAACTTTGTAGTATTTTTGTTAAACTTATGCAAGGGAAGTCGCCTTCGTCCGCCCGCGATGCTCCAAAACTTTTTCTTGGGGAAAAAGTTTTAATGGTCACAAAACTCGCAAGAGGATAATGCAAGTTTTGCGCCCTACATCCAGCCACTACGTCAGCAATTTTTTCTTATGGAAAAAATTTGAAGTCACGTCGGATACTCTTAACGTTATCCTTAAAACAGCAAAGCTCGGGTTAGGGCTCGAAACGGTGTCAATTTTTTGCGTGGGCAATAAAGTATTCCCAGCCAAGAAGTAAGTCGGCAAAAAATTGACAATAGCGAGAGCCCGACCGTCGCAAATCCTATAGGTGACGCATACATGCGTTCACTAAGTATAAAGCCGACGGGAACCCCCAAACAAATCAAATCTAAAAAAGTATTTTTGTCTAGACGAAATACTAAAACTTTAAAAAAGTCAAAATTATAAAAATTTACAAGGACTTTGTAAAAACAACATCGGTGATTCGAGGTGCGCTGTGGTGAGCAGCGAAGCCTGTCGAACCATTCATCGGTGGTAATCTTGAAAAGTAAATTCCAAGGAAACAAAATGAAACTCTTAAACCCTAAGATAGAAAAGTATGAACATCTAGACGAAAAGTCTAGAAACCTAATGTTAAAAACGATAGAATTTTTTGAGACTAAAGGCAAACTCAAAATTCTAGACGATGACCACAAAAAAGTTTGGTATGCGGACTTTTTAGAGTTCGTAAAAAAAGAAAAAGCGTTTTCGATTCTCATGACTCCAAAAGGTTACGGGGCGAGTGATTCTCGTTGGGACTCCAATCGCATCATGGCGTTTAATGAAATTTTAGGTTTTTATGGATTATGTTATTGGTATACTTGGCAAGTTTCTATGCTCGGGCTTGGTCCGATTTGGCTTTCTAAAAATGAAGTTATTAAAAATAAAGCGGCAAAACTCTTAGAAGAAGGGGAAATTTTTGCTTTTGGTTTATCTGAAAAAGAACACGGGGCGGATTTGATTGGGAGTGATATGATGCTTATCCCCAATGGCGACGGAACTTATAGAGCAAGCGGAGATAAATTCTATATTGGGAACGGGAACAAAGCGGCTATCGTTTCTACTTTTGGTAAGGTAGAAGGAAGTGGCGAATTTACATTTTTCGGAGTAAATTCTCAACATCCAAAGTATGAGTTGAAGCAAAACGTTGTTACCTCACAAAACTATGTAGCTGAGTATGAACTACATGACTATCCAATCACAAAAGATGATATTATCTCGATGGGTCGTGAAGCCTGGGATGCGTCTCTTGCAACTATCGCATTTTGTAAATTTAATTTAGGTTGGGGCTCTGTTGGGATTGCGACTCACGCTTTTTATGAGTCTATCAACCATGCTGCCCATAGAAGATTATTCAATCAATACGTAACTGACTTTGCCCATATCAAACAACTTTTTATGGAAGCATATACTCGTCTTGTTGCGATGAGAATGTTTTCTTTTCGTGCCACTGACTATATGAGAACTGCATCTGCGACTGATAGACGTTATCTCCTATTTAACCCAATGGAAAAAATGAAAGTCACTATGCAAGGCGAAGAAGTAGTAACCGCTCTTTGGAATATCATCGCTGCAAAGGGTCTAAACAAAGACAATTACTTTGAAATGGCGATTCGTGATATCCAAATGCTTCCACGTTTGGAAGGAACTGTGCATGTGAACATGATCCTCATTATGCGCTTTATGCAAAATTATTTTTTCAAACCAGATGCATCTCTTCCTGTTATACCTCGAGTTCATACTTTGACTGATGATACTTTCCTATTTAACCAAGGTGCGACTACAAAGGGATTTGAGAAAGTTGTGTTCCATGATTATAACATTGCGTATAACAGCTATAATCTCCCGAACCTCACCATCTTCAAAGAACAAATTGCAGTCTTTAAAGAACTACTCGAAAAAGCGGCTCCTGACAAAGCACAAAGAGTGGACATCGACTTCATGCTTACAGTTGGCGAGATGTTTACCCTTGTGGCTTACGGTCAGTTGGTGCTTGAGCAAGCGAAACTTACAAACGAAGACGAAGCTTTAATCGATCAAATCTTTGACTTCATGGTTCGTGATTTCTCCCGTTATGCGACACAGCTTTACTCAAAACCTACTAGCACAAAAGAACAACAAGACTATGCTATGAAAATTTTGCGTAAACCTACTCTTAACCAAGAAAGATTCGATAACATCTACAAAAACCAAATCATGGCTCTTGTGGATACTTATGAGATGAACAAATAAAGATTACCACCGATGGACACCGATTAACACCGATAGGCTTTGCTTTGTGGTTAATCAGTGTTTATCCGGTCATCGAGTGAATTTATTGCATTCGTTTGCAATAAATTTGTATCGAGATGCCGTCTACTCCTATTAAAATTTATTTTATTCTATCTTCCTCATTTCGTAAAAATCAAACATTTCTTTTTTGGGAATGTTTGGGTCGATTTCGTAGCCGCTACAAGGTGAATCTTCGATTTTCGAAAAATTCTTTTCGTTAAAAGTAAATTCTAATTCGTAAATTGATTCTTTTCGCAGAAATTGAACTTTTAAATGTTTGTCCTTTTTGAAGTTTTCCTTTAAAAATCTAAATTGATTCAGGTTGTCTTCTCCAATTAATTCGTATATTTTAAATCCATTCACTTCGAGGATAATATCGTTTTTTATAAAACCAATGTATCTTAATATATTGTCTCTGTGAAATCCATATAATTTCATTCCGAGAATTTTTCCTTTTTTTAAGATTGGTCCAATTCTTTGAGAGCTTCCAGAACAGGATTTTAATTCTAAAGGTAAAAATAAAAAACTCGGGCTAATGGCAAATAAGATAAACACTGAAATGATTTTTTTAAAAAACATAAGTTCGCATTCCTTTAGAAAATAAATATAAATCTCTATTCTTTGAGTCTCATTCGTTTAAAAAAATAAATGAATAAAAGAATCGGCGTTACTAAGACTAGAGTATAGGGCATAAAAAAAAGTGAAATCGGCAAAAATCCATCTAGAAAAAATTCCAGTTTTAATCCAAGTTCGGTTTGATTACTTTCATACGGTGTAAAACTCATTGGATGTTCGCCTTCTTCAATCCAGATAAAAAGAAACAAAGCCAAAGAAGTAACGATTAGGTTACAGGCAATTAGGATGGCTAAATATTTAAGAATTTTTTTCATAATAGCTATTTATATTTTTCTCAGATGGATTTTCTTGTATGGGATTATATTTATGGAACTTAGAATTTTTAGCAAGATTTAAACTTATTAAGTGGGTTATATGCAGTCTGAATGCTATTTTTTGAATTGACGCTTTGCTATTAGCCGCTGAGGCTAGCCTAGTCATAGCAAAGTTTTGAAAGGATAAAAAATGGAACAGGACATCAGGTGGAAACAGCGATTTTCTAATTTTAAAAAAGCATACGAACAACTTACTGAATTTATGGAAAAATCTGAATTGAATAAATTTAAAGTCCAATGACAAACGAAGATAGTTTTTTTCGTAAAATCCCTTTTTTAATTTCTATTTCTATTGCGATCCTATTTTTAGTTTTACATGGGTACTATCTTTTTTCTAGTAATTACTCGATACTAAATCTAATTCAAAAAATCATGTTTGTATTAATTTGGTTATTTGGATTTTTATTATATTGGCAGGAAACAAAAGAAGAAAAAAGTTTGGAATCCAATTTGAATCAAAAGATTATTAAATCTCCGTTTTATAAAAATAAGCAGCTAAGGTCTCTGCATCTTTTATCTCCATCAGAAAAAAATCGTATAAAGGACAAATTTAGCCAAAAAATAGAAATAAAAATATCTTTTGCATTTATATTTTTGATTCTAGTTTACACTCTTTTAAGTTTTCTGAACGGATCAGATGAGTATTTCAAGGAGATTTATGGTAAATATTTTTATGAAGATTATGGAGATTTACTAGTTGAAATTTCTAAAGAAGAGTTTCATGAGAATGGAATTGCAGGTGCTCGATCCTTGACTGGTTTTTTCTTTTATTTCTTTATTATGCTAAGTGTATTTGCCTATTCGTTTATAGATCGGGATATAGAATGATGAATTCTGCAAAACATGATTTTTTAAAGTCCCATTACAAAACGAATAGTTGAATATTAGTATTGATTTAGAATTTGACAATAAAAACTAGAATCTCATTTTAAACCTATGAATAAAAAAATACTATTACGAATTGCTGCGGGTTTGGTTTTATTTACATGTGTCGGGCATACGATTGGAACTTTTATGCCGCTTCCTCCTGAAGAAGTGGAATTGGTCAAAGTGGAAAATGCGATGAAGTCAGCGTTAGTTCCTTTCCCGGTTGGGAAAAGCCAAAGTTTTTTTGATATTCTGTTTGGGGCAAATATTGGACTGAGTGTGTATTTATTTGTCTCTGGAATTAGTTTGATTTTAATTTCTTCTGAGGAAAAATTTCATTCTACAAGTAAACGGTTGCTTTTTTTAGAAAGTTTGGGTTTATTAGCATTAGCCGTTATAAGTGTTTTGTATTTCTTTCCTGTTCCAGCAATTTGCACTGGAATAGCGGGAGTTTTAGGATTATTTATTTCTATTCGACAGGATACCTAATCTTTTTGAAATAAAAAACGTAAAGGGATTTTTAAGGGCTTTGCCCTTAAAGCAAAGCGGCAGCGCCACCACAATCAACGTTAACGACAAATAGAATGAATCATTTTTAAAAGGTTTTAATGCGACTTGACAAAGTCGCATTAAAACCTTTTAAAAAAATCTATTCATAATTCATTTCCTGAAATCATTATTTTTCTATTGACGAACTTGTGCGGTTTCAGAAAAAATAACGTTAGTTCAAAATAATGATTTTTCCAGCCAATGACTGATATATTAAAACCAACCTACGAAGAATTATTAATCGAAAATGAAAACCTTAAAAGACTTTTGTCCGAGAAACAAGATATGGAAAAGTCAGCTCAGGAGAATGAAGAGCGTTTTCGATTAGCATTTGATAATGCAAATATAGGTATGTGCCTAGTCGATACGCATGGTAGGCTATTCAAAGTAAACCACCAGATGTGCGAAATATTTGGATATCAAAGGAATGAAATGGAGCGTATGACGGTTAACGATATTGCACATCCCGATTATAAAGATGTCAGTCCTACATTTATTAAACGTGCCAACATTGGCGAAGTCGATCATACCGAGTTCGAAAAAAAATACATTCACAAAAAAGGTCATCTTATTTTAGCGCAAGTATCGAGTTCTCTTGTTCGAAATCTTTCAGGTGAGCCAATGTATTTTATTTCTCATGTTATGGATATTACGGACAGGAAGTATGCGGAAGATGCATTAGTTGAAAGTCAGACGTTTTTGCATGAGATTATTGAAAATAATGGAGCTGCAATTTATGTTAAAGACAAAGAAGGCAAACACGTATTAGTCAATAAAAAATACGAGGAAGTTACTGGGTTAAAAAGAGAATTGGTGATCGGAAAAGCGGATAAGGACATTTATCCAGCATCTATGGCAAATGATTTTCATGATAATGATATAGCGGTTATGGAAAAAGAGATTGTTTTCGAAAAAGAAGAAGTTTTCGATAATGGAACTGGGAAAAAATACTTTCTTTCAATAAAATTTCCATGGCGCGATAAAAATAATACGGTAAAAGGTATATGCGGAATATCCACTGAAATTACCGAACGAAAAAAAGCAGAAGCTGCATTGCAAGAGAGCAGGAATTTTCTGCATGATATAATTGAGAATAATGGGACAGTCATTTGTATCAAAGACCGAGAGGGTATACATAAACTCGTAAATAAAAAATGGGAAGAAGTAATTGGAATGAGTCGAGAACAGATTCTTGGCAGAAAATTTGAAGATTTTTATCCGGGTGAAATGGCAGATGCACTTAGAAGAAATGATTTAGAAGTAATGCGAAATGAGAAGACTATAGAATATGATGAATTGATTGACGATGGAAAAACTAAAAAGCATTTTCTTTCCGTAAAATTCCCAATAAGAGATGAAAACAATATTATCATCGGAGTTTGTGTGATGGCAAATGAAATCACTGAACGGAAACGAGCAGAGGAAGAGCTAAAAGAAGCAAAAGACTTAGCCGAAGCGTATTCAAGAGAATTATTACGATTATCCGCATTAGATGGACTTACAAAAATTGCTAATCGTCGTCGTTTTGATGAATACTTAGAAGAACAGTGGGAGATACATTTAAGTGGACAATTGCCATTAGCTCTTATTATGATTGATATTGATTATTTTAAACAGTACAATGATTTTTACGGTCATCAGTCGGGAGATGATTGTTTAATAAGAATTGCGCAGACTATAGCCTCGGTAAATAATCGCACTGCCGATTTAACTTCTCGTTATGGTGGAGAGGAATTTGTTGTAATATTACCGAATACTAATATTGAAAAAGCATCTCAGATTGCAGAATCTATACGTTTGTCTATTTTAGGACTAGCAATTTCTCATGAAAATTCAGGTGTTAATCCATACATAACACTTAGTCTCGGTGTGGCCTCCTTGGTTCCTTCGTTTAGTAATTTACAATCTGAATTAATTACTCAGGCTGATAGCGCATTGTACAAAGCTAAAAGACACGGGCGAAATCAAGTTGTCTCCTTTTAGGGAACTTGGGTTAGAAGCAAATAGGGTAATGAAAAAGCGAATCGGATATTTAGTGGTCGTTTTGTATTCTCTTTATTGTATAACAGAGTCTCACTTTTCATACATAAAATTTCAAAGAGGGTTCAAAAAAAATTTAACTCGAACCTTAACTAACGTAACCCCAGATCGAACTGCAGAAGCTATTCTAAAAGAATTTTCTGAGTTTTCGATAGATCCGAGGCAATGTCCTAAAAATTTTATTTTAATTCCAGAAATTACAAATCCGGGTATAGTTCCGATTCAGCAAGTAGTTGATTATAGTTTTAATCCTTGCCCTGTAAAAATTGTAAATAACATTGAGTCATCCGGCGGTTACGCAAGAGAAATCTTAATTTTAGTAGCAAAACATAGTTCAGTAAAATTAATTTTTAATTACAATATACTTAAAACATCTGAAAACTATAATCTGATAGAGGTAAAAGAATGAATTTTTTTATTTTAGCATTTTATTGGTTTTCTATATTGTCTTATTTTTTAATTTTAATTCTTCCAACTCAAAATAGATTTTTATTTAGCGCCATTCTCCTTTTACCTCTTTTTCTGATTTTTCTCAAAAAAGCTAAATCCAGTTTTGAGAATATAAAAAAAATTCCACTTTCCTACTATTTGGTTTTATTACTCTATCTGAGTATTGGGATTTACGCTATGCATTTGCGATGGGTGGCAGAGCCTTATGGGATGTGGGATGCATGGGTGAATTGGAATCTAAAGGCTAAAATAATTGCAAATGAATTTTTATACACTAGTAGAGTTAATTTTGCCAATGAATCATGGGTACTTAGAGATTATCCGCTTGCAATTTCAATGCTTCATGCTTCGTTTTCAATCATTTTAGGTGGCTGGACTGAGGGAATTTCTTATTTTATTCAAACGATATTTTTTCTTGTGATTGGCGGATTATTTGTATTATACGCATATTCTAAAAAACTTCATTATATGCACCTCTTATTCCCATTGCTATTTTTAGGAATGAATGGACAATTTTTGAATATTGCTTCTGATCTTTGTGCTGAAATGGCACTTGGTTGTTTTATTGTGTTTATTTATTATTCTCTGATTACCAAAAACGAAGAAGATTTTAATGGTACGAAATTTTTACTTCGGATTGGTTTTTTATTTGCCACTCCAATGATTTTAAAGAATGAAGGTTTGATACATTCTTTGATTTTCCTTTTTTCTTATTCTGTATTTCTTTTTTACAAACGTGATTCCTTTTTTCTAAAAAAAATTGTTCTATTATTAATTCCATTTTTACTTTTGTTTATTATACTGGTAGTATGGAAATATACTGGAAACAAACTGCTACCAGATGCATATATTCAAAATTCAAATACACAAATACTCGATTGGGAGCTAATACGGAGTAAACTCTCTTTTATTCAAATTTATATTGTAAATTTTCATTACTATACAATGAGCGGAGTTTTTATAATAGCAATTCTATCTAGCCTACTCACAAAAAAAATTGAATTCATTCTTGTATGTATTCATTTAATACTAATATTAATTATATATAATCTTATATTTGTTTTTTCTGTTCTAGATATTTCCTGGCATTTGCATACTGCTTATATTCGGATTCATGCGGCACTCATTGCACCTGTAGTTTTTCTTATTTGGACTTCAGTTACAACGTTGCTCACCGAAAGTAAACAAAAAATATAAGCTATTTTTTATTTTTAAAAATAAATTTAATACTTTTAAAAAATAAATATTCCTTGACAGGAATATTCCTTTATGGGTATATTCTTATTTATGAATGTAATGATTTTAAACGCTTTAGCTGAGCCAAGTCGAATGCGTATTGTAGAATACCTTCGGGATGAACCTCGTTCTGTAGGGGAGATTTCTACCAAGTTAAAGATTCGCCAACCTCAGGTTTCTAAACATCTACGAGTTCTGACTGAATCGGGCTGGGTAGAAGTTCGCCCCTTAGCACAACAGCGAATCTACCAATTACAAGCAAAACATTTTCAGGAATTGGATAAGTGGCTCGAATCTTTTAAGAAACTTTGGATGAGAAGATACGAGCAGTTAGATGGTCTTCTAGAAGAGTTAAAACTGGAAGAAAAAACAAAAAAACAAAATAAAAAATCGGAGAATAAAAATGCTAAGAAATAAAACTCTTAAAATAACTACCCCCTCAGATAGAGAATTATCTTGGACGCGAGAATTTAATGCATCTAGAAAATTAGTTTTCGATGCTATGACAAAGCCAGAGTTAATTCGTCGTTGGCTTCTTGGTCCGGAAGGTTGGACTATGCCAGTTTGTGAAGTTGATCTTCGTGTTGGCGGCAAATACCGATATGTCTGGAGTCATCCTGAAAAGGGTGAGATGGGAATGGGTGGGGTATACAAAGAAATTATTAAACCTGAAAAAATTGTAAGCACAGAAGTTTTTGATGAGGCTTGGTATGCTTACGAAGCCATAGGCACTGTAGTTCTTGTGGAAAACGATGGTAAAACGACAGTCATAACAACGATGCAATATGAAAATAAAGAAGTGCGTGATGGAGTTCTTAAATCAAATATGGAAACCGGTATTGCTGCAAGTTACGATAGATTAGCCGAAGTATTAGAAGGATTGGCATAAAAATATGAATAATACATTTAAAAGTATTGGTGCAGTATTTGCAGGACTTGTGGCTATTATTGTTTTGTCGCATCTTACTGATTTTGTGTTAGAGAAACCAGGAATTATGAAACTTCCTTTTTCGAATAATCCGACTTGGTTTATACTTGGTGTGACTTTTTATCGACTCGCCTACTCGGTGTTAGGCTGTTATATTGCGGCAACCCTCGCACCGGATAAACCAATGCGTCATGCTATGATTTTGGGGATAATCGGTGTTGTGCTTAGTACCCTCGGGCTAATTGCAATGTGGGAGCAAGAACCAAAATGGTATCCAATTTCACTAGTAGTATTTTCACTTCCTTGTGCATGGATTGGTGGGAAACTCAAGACAAAGTAATTACAATGAAAGTAGAGTATTTATGCAAAAAATTACACCACTTTTGTAGTTTGATAAACCCACCTGAAAAAAATCTCATAGTGAATTTATCAAACTAGAGCGTTGAAAAATTTATCCTTTTATACAATTTCCATTACAATCCAGAGTTTGTAATGGAAATTGTATAATCCGGCGGATTAATATTATTGTAGTTTGGATCTGTGCTGGTTGTCGTTTCTAAAATCACAGAATGGTTTCTTGTTGCAGGGACAGAAACTGTATCATACTGCCATGTGAATGTTACTGTCTGCGGAGTATTCCAATTTGCCGTTGTAAAAACAAGACTGGTTGGAGATGTTATAGTTAACCCAGTATCAGGTGCAGTCGGAGTGTTTACAGATAGCGGTATACTAACAGTATCCGTAGGTTCGCTATTTAGTCGAACTGTAAAACTACTGCCTAAGTTCGATTCGAGTATTCCCGTCTCGCTAGCAGGAGTAAGCACAAATCCGACAGTATCGTTATCGTTATTAGTAATATTTAAGGCGGGAATTGTTGTGGCAAATGCGGTATCCGTGCTAGTCATTGGACCAAAGTTGATGGTATACGCTTGGTTTGTGTCTGCTACAAAATCGTTAACTCCGGTAATCGTAACTACTTGCAGGGTATTCCAATTAGCCGGTGTGAAGGTTAGAGTCCCTATTGATACAGTTCCCTCTGTTGTATCGGAGCTGGAAACGGCAATAGTTACATTTGAAGTAGGTCTTGCTCTTAGGCTAATAGCGAAAAACCGCTGAACACCGGCTTCCGTTGTTGTATAGGTTGCTGCGACTGTCCCACCTGCTCCATTTACCGCCGTGCACGATCCGATAACAGCAGATGCACAGGAGACCAAGTTATAAAGAATCTCTTTGTTAATTGCAGTTTGTGTATTAGTTAAAGTATTATAAATCGCCCCATTTGCATAGCCAGTTGCTGTCTCACTAGAACTTGCAGTTGCTGTAATAGTATAATTATTATCCGACGTGGCTCCGGTAGTATTGCCTGTTACAGTTACTGTCTGCCAGGTTGCATAGTTAGCAGATGTAAAGGTTAGAGTAGAGGGAGAGTAACTGGCATTACCCCCTACATCAGAAAAACTAATTGTAACATCTGACATAGGTTGGCTAGCTAAACTATACTCAATCGTTCCAATTGCCCCAGATCGAGAAGTGATTATATCGCCACCCACCAAGGGGGTGATATTCTGTTTTTGAATTCCCCTTGTGTCATTGTCTGTGACTGTAATTGTGGGTAATGTATATTCGCCGCTAGTTGATCCAGTATAATATGGATCCGTCCCGGCACTAGTAATAGATGTTATAATAATCGGGCAGGCAACGTCCCCATCATCCACGAGGTCATTCACACTTGTGATTTGCACTCGATTTGTATTTGTAATCTGATTCCAATTTGCTGTTGTTAATACTATGGAAGGTGTATCAACGGTGAATTGTTTTGTGCTACCAACAGATGCCGGTAACGTGCAAGGATAAGTAGAATCGATTCCAAAATTAATAGTCAAATCTGCTACGGGAGCTTGGTTTAGCATGACCCAAAAAAATGTCGCTGTTGGACTTGCTTCTGTTAGAGTAGTAGTTGCCCCTGCTAGACGAATTTTCTGTGCTCCGCCAATATGGTAGTTTGTAATGGTCTGATTTGCGCTAACTGAGTTATAATTGTTGTAATTCCCTACTGTAAATCCAGTTGGCGGCAACGTCCCAGTTTCCGCAGATGAGCGAGTCAGAGTAAAATCAGTATTACCTGCACCAGATCCAGTAATACCTGCAACTCTAAAGGTCTGGTTAGTTGACCAATTAGCACTTGTAAATGTAAAATTACGAGTATCTAATTGAGTAGTATTATCTGCTGCAAGAATTTTCCCTTCCTGTGGCGCTGCTGTTGGAACACTGACAGTGACAGTGACTGTATTTCCAGGAGTAGGGGAAGAAGCAAGGCTTAAATTATACTCAGCATACCCCCCACCACTTGAGGTTACGTGTGAGTAGCCTGCACTCAATGTTAGGTTTATACCTCTTGTATCATTGTCGACAACTGTTATATTTACATCTGTCGGATTTAAACCGCTATAGTCAGTCGTGCTCACGATAGCGTCTAAAGATAATACAAAACTCATATCATTTTCGTCATAGTTGTCATTTACAGGTGTCACGGTAACTGTCTGCGCACTATTCCATGTTCCTGATGCAAAAGTTAAGGATGAGGGGCTAATCGTATATTGACTCGTATTGTTATTGGTTAGATTAATTGTTACCGAGGCGGATGCACAATTGGCTAAAGTGCCCGGTGTGTTGCATGGGTCGGAATTTAATCTAACGGTAAATGTTCCATTTGTGCCACCTTCTGTGACACTAAGACTAGTTGAGGAAATAGTAAATCCTTTTGTATCATTGTCCGTATTTGTTAGAGTTAATTCACCAGTAGCCCCATTGTAAGCACCATTAGCAGATGTTGGGAGTAAACCTATATATTCTGCTGCGCCTGTTGCAGTTGTGAATGTAATTTTAAACGGAATATTTCCATCGTCAAAGTCATCGGCTACACTTCGGATTGTGATTGTCTGAGGCATATTCCATCCTCCAGTCGTAGTGTTAGTTCCTGCAACCGCAGCATTAGTTGTTGTAGTAAATACTAACGTTCGATTAGTAATTGGTGCTCCCCCACCATTTGGAAGAACTACACCTTCTGTAGTATCCGATGAAACTATATTTGAAATCGTAACGTTTCCCGTCGGTAGAGTTGCTAATGCTACTTGCAGGGTAATTGTGGAAGTTCCATTTTCAACAAAACTAGTTGCTGAAATAGTCTGTAAAAGGATGGAAGGAGTGCCGCTATCCACATTCGTAACTGTCACGTTCGGTGTTGGAGTGGTTCCTGTATTCGCATAAAGAGTGTCTGCCGTGGTACGAGAACCAAAGCTAATAGATCTAATTTGTGTACCGTCTAACGTTCCATCTACTACTGCTCGAACACGAATGGTCTGCGGAACATTCCAACCACCAGTAGAGGTATCGTTTATCGTATCGGAATTCGAATCGGAGTTAACAATAGCTTGCCCCGATGTGGGAGTAAATACGAGAGTTCGATTTGTGATAGAAACATTTCCCCCACCGATAGTTGGTGCTACAATTGCTTCCAGCGTATCAGAGCTAAGTATAGAGCCTAACGTCACATTCCCTGTTGGTTCCGAGTTTAATACAACTGTAATAGTTGTTTCAAGTCCAACTCCGCCCGGATCATTTTCGTTTACAGTTATCCCGCCGGCGGGACTAATGGTAAATCCGGCTGTATCATTGTCTATTACGAGAATTGCAATATCACTTGGATTGATACCATTATAGTCCGTAGTGTTCACGATTGTATCAATGGAAAGTGTAAAATTTAAGTCACCATCATCAATAGAATCATTGACTGCTGTTACTGTTACCGTTTGGTTAGTATTCCAATTGGCTCCTGTAAATACTAAGAAAGAGGGGCTAATCGTATATTGGCTCGTATCGCTATTGGTTAAATTAATTGTAATAGATGTTGTATTGCAGTTTGTCGGAGTTCCTGGGTTATCGCATGGGGCAGAGGTAAGTCTAATTTGAAATGTCTGAGCAGTACCACCCTCCGTAACGGTTAAAGGGGTAAGCGAGGTAGTTGGGGCTAGGGCAGTTATGACTACTCCTCTCGCATCATTGTCTTGATTGGTAAAAGAACCGGCAGAAGACGAAAACGGCAAGTTATTATAAGCTGCATCTGCTGGATTTAATGCAACTGAATTGGGAAAACTTATATTATAATTAATATCCCCGTCTTGCATAAAATCATCTACACCGGTGACAACCATCACTCTAGGCGTATTCCAATCACCTGCGGTAAATGTGAGATTAGCCGGTGAAATAGTTCCCTCGGTTGTATCGGTTGTAGTAATTCCAGTGATTGTTACCGTTCCAGTTGGAATTGTATTCATAACCACAGAAAATTGAGCCTGACCTCCGCCCTCTGTTGTTACGGATGAAATAGGAACGCAGGTAAATCCTGCTGTGTCATCATCTATATTTATAACTGTCACAACGGGAATCGTTCTATTTAAATAAACTTGGTCTACACTTGTGGATGCTGTGCTCGAGATTAAACAATTTTGTGGACCATCCAATAATGCGTCATTTACTCCAGTGACTGTTATAGTTTGGGGAGTTGACCAATTACTAGAGGTAAATGTCAATGATCCGCTAACAGTGCATTCCGTCGTATCACTAGAAGTAAAGCCGGGGATAACAACATCTGCCCCTGGTTGTGTGGACAATACAATGGAGATAGTAGCAGTTGATCCATTTTCATTAGTGGATAATCCAGTAACAGGTGAAGCCACAATACTTGGCGTTTCATCGTCTGTATTAATTACAAAAATATCCTGTAAGGTTAATATCGAATAGCTGTAGTCTGTAGTCTGAACAGTTCCCAATCTGATTCGATACTGCTGGTTTCCATCTGCTAAAATGTCATCTACACCTTGAACAGTGATTGTTTGTGGTTGGTCAAAATTACTTTTTGTGAAAGTTAAAGTAGTATTTGTAATTATGATACCTTCGGTTGTATCAGAAGAGGTAATGGGACCTATCGTAACATCACTATCTGGTTCTTTACTTAATTGAACGGTAAAAGACGCTGTTCTTAAAAATTCATTTGTGAATAAAGATTGACTATTTCCGAAAATAAAACTTTTTTCAAAATCTCTCTGTGGACCTAGATCAAATAACCCAAATAATTTTGGACTATTCTTAAAATTACAATTAAGAAATAGAAAGATTAATAAATAAAAAATCCTCGCTATTGTCTTGATCTTAATTAATCGTCTCATCAGTAACAATTTCCCTTTTTAGCATATAATTTTAAAACTCTACTGTAAACAAACAAGTAGAGATGTAATATTTATGATTTTTTTAGCAAAAAAATTTTCAAGAGTTATTTTTTTACTAACTAAATTATTTCGATTAAAAACACTAGGTAACTAACGTATTAGATGGATTTTTTAATTAAAATACATCCTAACGTGAGACTTTTTTAATTAAATTACTTAGGTCGATCCACTTTTTTAAACTCAAAAGGTTTCACCGTTTTTTGTTTGATTTCTTCTTGTAAGTTTTTAGGAGGATTTTTTTGGGGTACAAATTCTGGGAAATGGGGAGTGACAATTGGTTGTCTAGAGACTGTGATAAGTCCCATATAATGATCGTATACCTCAACCGCAATTAAACCCATAAGTTCAAAAATATTTATGATAATTTGATTTCCTCCACAAGCATGAGCTACTTCGGTAAACGTCTCGTAGATTTCTGCCTTTTTAGAATTCCAGTCGGCGTCATTGAGTCTAATCTCTGTTAGTCCCTGAGAACTGCCCGCGAGGAATCCGTCTAAAATTTTCTCTTTTCCGGTTAATCCATGGTATCCGATTCGTCTATCTTCATTTATGTCGAATACAATTTGAGTATAATCCACTTTTAGGTTTTTCATTTTATTTCCAGTCAAAATTGCATCTGTTTTGTCCGTAGGTTCTCCATCTGTAAATAAAATGACTTTATTAATGATATCTAGGTTTCGGTGGTGTAAAACTTTTTTCATGAAACTTCCGTAATGAGTTCCTTTACGTTCGATTTCTTTTCCTGAGAGTGGAAATTTAGCGGGGATACAGACTTCAGAAAATACATAGAGTTGCAATTTTACATTTAACATACATTCGCTGATATGAGTATAAAACAAATTAACCGCAGCAATGACTAAGTCCAACTTATCCATTGTGTTCATGCTGTACGAATAATCTACGACCAGATGTAACATTACATCTACATCTTCGGGTAATCGGAATTTGTCTTTCAACTTTCCGGTGAGTATATCGGCGAGAGTAATTTTTTCTTCTAGATGAGAAAACATAGAAGGTGGATTGGAATTGGGAATTTTTACTTCGAAAGAATTGTAGGTATCTTTAATTAGATAGTCTTTATTGATGTAAGGAGTGGAGAGTAATTGTATACCTTCTGGTAAAATAATTCCTTTTTTTTGAATCACATTTTCTTTTTCTCTTTGGATTATATCTCTAAGGTCATTAAATTGTTTTAAACGTTTTTCGATTGTCCTAAATCCCATAGACATGCGAGAAGCACTTTCTCCTCTATTGACCTCTGCTACAATTACTTCTTTATTCGGAAGAAAATGATACTTTGTAGTTAAGTCTCGAATTAAGCTCATCGTAAGAGCAGGATAATTTACAAGCTCAAGAGGCAAACCATTGTTTACCTTGACACCGCCAATTACAATCATACCCGGATCTAAATTTTTCCAAAGTATTTTTCTTAAACTTTTAAAACCAGGAATTTCTAACATTGTTATTTACTCACCTAATAGCCGCTCCCATCTGTTTTTCGCATCTCAGGATATACAATTTAGAGGCTGCGTCTTGTGGGAAGTCTTTTAGAACTTTTGTGAAGGAAGTAGCGGCTTTGATATAGTTCTGAGATTCAAAAAGAGATATAGCTGATTCAAATTCTTTCTTGGTTTGTAATTTTTCTGGCGTAAAGTGATCTAAGGAACTTTCGATGATTTCTATAAGTCCCACTTCTTCTTTTTTACCTTTCACTTTGAATTTTCCGAGAGATCTGTAAGGATAAATTTCTGGATTTTTTACTTTAGAAAAAGCAGTTTCACTTACAACGATAGGCGCATTTAATTCTTTGGTTAGACCCTCAATACGAGAAGCTAAGTTTACCGCGTCTGATATTACAGTCGTATCCATTCTACTTTCTTCGCCTACTGTGCCTAACATCAAGTTGCCGGTGTGAATTCCAATTCCGATATTAATTAGGTGCTGTCTTTTTTCTTTTCTGACTTCGTTAAATGCTTTTACTTCTTTTTGAATACTAATGGCTGAATCAATGGCAGCCTCTATTGTATCTGGAAATAAAGCCATGATTGCATCTCCGATGTATTTATCAATAAACCCTCCGTGGTTTCGAATCAATGGTCCGACTCGGCTCAAATATTCATTGATAAAAGTAAAATTATCATTTGGACTCATTGCCTCTGACATATCGGTAAATGAGCGTATGTCGCAAAATAGAATGGTCATATTTTTTTGAATATTGTCTCCGAGTTGAATCGATGTGATATTTTCTTTTTCTAAGTACTCTAAAAATTGTTTTGGGACAAATCGTTCGAATGCGCGACTGAGAGAAGCTACTTTTTCGGACTCGGCTAATTTTTCAAGGAGTGCTTTTTCTCTTTCTCTCTTTAAAATATTGATTCTATCGGCTAACGCAAAAGAAAAAAGGGTAACTTGCAAAACAGAAGCAAATTGCATGGAATACCGCGTAAAAAAATTATCAGACAATACATTTGATACAGTTAGGGCAAATGCAAATGCTCCTAAAAAAAGTCCGAGTGATGCAAGCAAAAAAAACCGAGCTTCTCTCACTCCATTCCAATAACTCCTCAATGCGATAATTAATAACAATGGAATATTGATTAAAAATAGAGGAATATTGGTTTTGATTACTGCGGTGATAGGTAGAAAAAAAGGGAAAAAAATTACAATCACACAAAGGGATATTACGAGTTGCAAGAACTTATGAGTCCGTGGCATATTCGTTTTGGTATTTAAAAATTGCATTACGAATAGATTGGCAAAAATATTTCCAGACATGATCGCCCAATGATGAATGTATTCTCCAAACGTAGGGGAATTTTGCCAAAGAAATTGTGTATCTAACCCTGTGAAAGTTAGTGTTACAATGAGCATCGAACCTGTCAAAAGCAGATAATACAAATAAGAAATATCTTTTACACTTACAAATAAAAATAAATTGTAAAAGAGCATAACCGACATTATCCCAATGAAGGCGCCAAAGCCATAAATACTAAGCGCTGTATTCGAAAAAAAACTTTTTGGTTCCCAGAGATGAAGAGGAATCATAGTCGGTCCATTCATCACTAGTCGCAAATAAACTTGTCTTTCAGATTCAGCAGGAATATGAATCGGAAATAGAAAATTAAAATGCTCTACTGCACGTGAGGAAAATGGGTATTGGTCACCAGTTACTTGGGAAGAAAATTCTTTTGTGATTGGATCTTCGATATAAAATTCTACAATATCGAACTGAGCTTGATCTATTTCTAAAATCAAATCATGGGGGGTAGTCTCTGAATTTTGAATTTTGAATCGAACCCAGAAAGCAGATTCGGTAACTCCATAACCCGGCACATCTCGGTCACTTGGAATAAACTGATTGGCTATCCTCTCTGAAAGTACATCAGATAGTTTTAAGGATAAAGTTTTGTCTTCCAAAATCGAGATGGATTTGCCAAGGGAAATATGTTTTGTATCTTTTTGCCAAACAACTTCACGCTCTGCGTAAACGGCATTTGTCAAAATCGAAAAGAAAAAAACTAGGAGAAACAAAAGCTCTTTCTTTTGAATCAACTGGATATTCATGTAAATCTCCCTTTTCCTTTAGCCGGTTTTAAGAAACCAAGCTAAAGGTTAAGGGAATGAGTACATAGTCCTGATTCTTGTAAAGCTTAAAATAACTTGAACTCAGTGTAAGAAAATTCTGCTCTTTGTCACCCCGAAAATCCGGTCTACGAAGATGCTGGATTTGCGACCAAGCAAATGGGTGGAAAAGCCATAGCCTAATGCTGTCAACTTAAGACGGTTACTGAGCGGAGTCGAAGTAACAACTAATAGTAAAAGTGGCATTTCGACTTCGCTCAATGACCGACTTTTTTAAAGTCCATCCTTAACTTGAGCATCATCCTCAATGGCAAACTATCTTCGTAAATTACTGGGGTCGTTCTTTGATTTTCACAATGGATTTCACTTCTTTTCCTTTGCGAGTGACGGTAAATGTCAGTTTGTCGCCAACTTTGCTTTTACGAACATAGCTGACCACATCGTCAGGAGTTTTGATTTTTTCATTATCAATTTGAGTAATTACATCCATGAGTTCCAGTCTTGCCTCAGCGGCTGGAGAATCTCCATATATTTGTTGGATGATTGCACCTTCGGTGGAAGAAAGTTTTAGTTCTTGTTTCGCTTCCTCATCTATTGCGCCTAACGCTATACCTACCCAGGGACGTTTGATCTTTCCATTGGATTTAATTTCCTCGGCGATATTTTTGGCTTCGTTGATAGGAATAGCAAATCCGATTCCAATCGAACCACCGCTAGGAGAAACAATCATACGGTTAATTCCGATTACCCTGCCATAAATATCTAGCAAAGGTCCGCCACTGTTTCCCTGGTTGATGGCGGCGTCAGTTTGAATATAACTTACACCAGAAGAATCAATTCCACCTCGCCCGATTCCACTTACCACTCCAACTGTAAAAGAATGTTCATAACCAAGGGGAGCGCCAATCGCGATTGCCCAGTCTCCTACTTTTACTTTAGAAGAATCACCCAAGTCAATTGGAGTTAAGTCTTTTGCTCCTTTGATTCTTAAAACGGCAATATCGGAAACAGGATCTGCTCCCACAATTTCTGCTTCGTAGGATTTTTTATTTCTTAGTTTAACATGGAGTTTGTCCGTCTCATGAACAACATGTTCGTTCGTTAGGATGTATCCTTCTTTATTTAAAATAATTCCAGAACCAAGTCCAGTTTGTTTTTGTTTGTATGCTTTTCCCTTCCCCCGTTGTTGTCCGAAAAATGGATGTTCGCCTCCGAATGGATCCATAAAAGGATTCATTTGAATATTTACAGTTTTTTCAGTTGCGATAGATACTACACTATCTGCTGTTTTTTCGAATACTTCGTTAAAAGCGGATTGTAATCCAACAGCTTGGTTGGTTGCGGGTGTTGGGTTTACTTCTGTTTTCGCGTTTAAGGCTAGACTATTTCTATTTGCATCTACGCAATAGAAAAGGGGGGAAAGAAATGTCCCAAATAAAATTAGTAAAAAAGAAATGAAAAATGTTTTCGGTTTGTATTTCATAAAATTACCTCCTATATTTTCATTTATTAGAAATGACAAAAGTTTCAAAAGTTCCCAATTCTTAGAAATTTTCTTTTCGGAAATAGGAATTTTTTTTATATTTCTCTAAAGAAATATTTAGTTTTATTTTAAATCTTCGTGAGCGGCTAAAGGAAACTTTAAAAAATATTCTAGCGCAAAGTCAGTGTATACCTTTTGTATCCGTAACTAAAAGGAAGTGTATAGGAATTAGGGAGGGAGAGAACGAGAAACCTGCTATACCCCAATCACAAACAGGATTCGAACTGTTTGCCGCAATTTACATTCGCGCATTTCATTAGATTCCAAACATCTGAATCACCTAAAGACCAATTGCGAGGCTCGGCATAAAAGCAATATTGGAAACTACAAGTTTTACAAATTTCACCATATTCGGGTCTAGCTTTGCCAATCTCCCATTTTTTTCCTGAATAGTTTTTTGAATCGACTACCTTTCCTTCCCATTCAGAGATGAAATTTTTTTGCTCTATTGTCCAAGTTTCCCAATCTTTTGGTTCAATTTGTTTATACATTTTGCTGACCTCATATTCATTTGGCGGATCTTCATAGAAAATCGCACATTTCAAAAACCTTCTGTAGGAAAAACATAGAGTAGTTAAAAAAAATCTGAGTTTTTTCATAAACTTGAAATCAGAGCAGCAATTCCATTCCTATTATTTGCGTTATGTAAATAGATATACTCAGAACAGATTGGTTTTCGGATTTTTTATCCTGTAAATCTTGTTAATCCTGTCTAAAAAAAATTTCTGTATCGGAAACCAATGTAGCTTGTGTATATTTTACTCATTTTCCATAGGAGTTTTCCCCTATAAATTTTATTTATATCTATTTTCTAAAAAAATCCTATGAGTAGTTACCGCAATCGAGAGAAATTTTAAAGAAATTCAATTTACAAATATGTCCAAAGTTTTAGTTTGCGATTATGAGTAAGATAAAATCAGATTACGTTCTACACCCTTGGCATGGAATTTCTCCCGGTGCGAAAGTTCCAGATGAAGTGGATGCATTTATCGAAATGCTTCCAACGGATACAGTGAAATACGAAGTGGATAAAAAATCAGGCTATATTCGTCTAGATCGTCCACAGAAATATTCCAATCACTGTCCTTCTTTGTATGGATTTATCCCACAGACTTTTTGCGGCGAAAAAGTTGCAAAGTTTTGTATGGATAAAACTGGCAAAAAAGACATTGAAGGCGATGGAGATCCCTTAGATATATGCGTATTAACCTCTAGTGCAATCACACACGGAAATATTTTGATGAGTGTGGTGCCGATTGGTGGAATGCGAATGATTGATAAGAATGAAGCTGACGACAAAATTATCGCAATCTTAAAAGGAGATTCGATCTTTGGTCATATGCAGGATATTCATCATTGCCCCGCAGACTTAATTAATAAGTTAAAACATTATTTTTTAACTTACAAAGTAATGCCAGACCAAAGTGATCCCCCCTCAGTCGAAATTACAGGAGTTTATGGTGCACAAGAAGCAAAACAAATTATTCAAATTTCTCTACAAGACTACAAAGACAAATTCACGAAGTAGAATGAAGGTTATCTTCATTCTACTTTTATTTTTTTCTATTTCTTTATTTTCGCAGTCTACTAAGACAGTGGTTAATCCTAAGTTAACCCCTACTGCGGTAAATAAAGAATCGGAATTGGAAATTAAGAAAGATGTAATCTCTATTCCTAAAGATTTATATTCAGCAGAAGATTATAGTGATATCGAAAAAAAAATCCAAACTTGGAGTTTGGAAGAGATTGAAGCATACTCGATTGCGAATAATCCTCTTTACCTCGCCGAAAAACAAAATATAGGAATTGCGCGTGGTGATTTAATTACAGCAGCACTTTATCGAAATCCGGTGGTTGCTTACCAACAGCAATTTATTCCCATGAATATCCGTGAGACCGGAACCAATTATGGTGTTACGGCAGGAACTAGTGGGGGTGGATTCCAAGTTTTTCAACAACAGATTCCCGGTGGAGCTGGGGGATTACCAGAAATTGCCCCTTCTGTTTCTTGGGAGACTGATTTTGGAATTATTCGAAATCAAAAAATGAAAGTGGCAAGCCAGGGTTTTCATGCTCAGATTGCACAATTCGCTGATTTTGATAGGTTATTTAGACTGAGACTCAGACAAAATTACTGGTTACATCTCTATATAACGGAGCTCATCGACTTTCAAAAAGAATTTTATGAAAACTACAAAGATCTTTTGGAGTTAAATAAATTTCGTGCGGATAAGGGTGATATTGCGGTATTGGAGTATGATCGTTTACAACTAGAGAGAATTCGAATTGAAAAGGATTATAAAGATGCGGATATACTCCGTGCTCAAATTGCTAAAGAGTTACGTTTTCTAATTGGAATTGCACCGAGCAATCGTATTTTAAATTTCAAAGGAAATCTAAAATACTTTACCACAGAAGAGTTAGGGTTAAATCTAAATAACTTCAACATTGAAGATCGACCTGATTTACAAGCTTTAAAATCTAGAGCAGTGCAAAATAAACTTGCCATTGATCTACGAAAAAAAGAAGGTTATACTCCTTTCGTAAATTTTGGTGGAGAAGTTCGTTTGAAGGGTAATGAGCAGTATGCGGGAGTATTCGCAAGTGTACCTTTAAAAATCTTCGACCGAAACCAGGGTGAAATTTTGAAAGCCGAAGAAAATTACAAAAAGAGTCAGTTAGAAGTTGAATCTAAACGTAAACAAATCTACTCAGAAATTCGTGCCGCATTACGAGAAGTAAACTCTAGAGAGGAGTTACTTTCGAATTACCGCGAGATTAAACTTTTAGATAAAAATAAAGATGTTCAGGAAAAGTATCGCCTTGCTTATATCAGGGGTGCATCGAATCTTGTAACATTTTTGGAAGCAGAAAAAAACTACCTTACCGTACTAAGAGGATACTATGAACAATTATATCTGTATTATAATTCAATTGAAGTATTTCGAGCGGCAATAGGTAAATTGGGGAATGTAAATGAGTAAACGAGAAAAATTAATCGAATTCGGAAAAAATATAAATAAATATTGGTATCTTGCAATTTTAGTTGTCATTGTGGGGCTATTCATGATTTACCAGAAGGTCACATCAAAGCCAGCTAAATCAGAGGTTGTAGAGGAAACTAAAAATAAAAAAATATTTATTCCAGAAGATATTTTAAAATCACATCCACTATCTTATGTGAAACTGAGAGAGAGAGGATTTTATGAAGAGATTATTTTACCGGGTAAAGTTTCTTATGATCTAGAAAATCTTGCCAATGTAGGCTCTCGTGTAACAGGAAGAATTACTGCCGTTTTTGTAAAAGAAGGAGATCACGTTAGAGCTGGAAGCCCACTGGCTGCGATTTCTTCTGTAGAATTAAGTAATGCCCAGTCTGCTTATCTCAAATCTAAAGTTCGTCTGGATGCTCTCAAAGTTCAAGCGCAGAGGGCAAATGAACTCTTTGAAAAAAAAATTATTTCTGCTCGTGAGTTTGAAATTGCGAATATGGAATACAAAACTGTAAAAACAGAAATGGAAACTAGTTATAATACTCTCGAAATTTTTGGACTATCCAAACAAGAAATTCAAAATCTAGATTCGGGATCTCAAAAGCAACAAGGGCTAATTATTCGTAGCCCCATTAACGGAACTGTAACAGATAGAAAAGCAATCAATGGACAAGCAGTAAATCATGAAGAGAATCTTTTTGTTGTTGCCGACCTTCGCAAACTCTGGATTTTACTCGATGTTTATGAAAAAGATTTATATTCAGTCAAAATTGATGCAGAGGCAACGGTCTATACTCTGGGAGAAAAGCCAGAGACAGTTAAGGCAGTAGTTGCCCATGTAAGTGAAGTAATTGATCAAGTGAAACATACAGCGGAAATCCGTTTGGAAGTAAACAACGCGGAATCTAAGCTAAAACCCGGACAAACAATCAGCGCAAAAGTACAAGGACTTATCTCCGAAAGTAAATCGCGCAAAATCATGGTTGTCCCCGGAGAAGCAGTTCATAAAATTGAAGGTAAGTCGATTGTGTTTTTGGTAAATCCTGATGGGTCTTTTGAGGCAAAGGAAGTAGTGACTGGAGACGCTATTGATGATGATATTGAAATTAAATCAGGAATTCCGCAAGAGAGAAATGTAGTAGCGGAAGGTTCGTTCGTTTTAAAAAGTGAGTATTTAAAATGATTGAATCTCTTATTGCATTTTCCATTCGAAAACGATTTGCGGTGATTATCATTACTGCGATTATTTCTCTTATTGGACTTTATAACGCAATTCATCTTTCGGTGGATGCAGTTCCGGATGTTACGAACGTGCAGGTATCCGTCGTTACCCCCTCTCCCGGACTATCTCCCATTGAAGTAGAGCAGTTCATTACTTATCCTGTAGAAATTGCAATGACTGGTCTTCCTAATGTGGAAGAAATTCGTTCTATTTCTAGGACCGGTGTGAGTAGTGTTACCATTGTATTTAAAGATCATGTAAATATTTGGTTTGCAAGACAATTAATCAATGAAAGACTAAAGGATGTAGAAAATGAAATTCCACCCGGGTACGGAACTCCGGGTTTATCGCCAGTAGCCACAGGTCTCGGGGATATTTATGAGTTTGTGTTAACCTCTGATAGGCATAGTCCTATGGAGCTTAGAACTTATATGGATTGGGAATTATCCAAAAAAATTAAAGCTCTCCCCGGTGTAATTGATGTAAATACCATGGGTGGAGAGGTCAGGCAATATCAAATTCTAATTGATCCAAGAAGACTTGCTTCTCATAATATTACTTTTTCTGATTTACTTGACCGGCTACAGGAAGTTAACCGCAACGCAGGTGGCGGATATGTGATGAAAGGAAATGAGCAGATTGTAATTCGAGGAGAAGGACAGTTCAAATCTCTGGAAGAACTTGCAAACACTGCCATCCAAACAGAAAAAGATGGAACTCCTCTTTTACTTGGAAATATCGCTACTTTGAAAATTGGTCCTTCTATTCGGTTTGGTCTTGCTACTAAGGGTGGACAGGGTGAGGTAGTGAGTGGCACTGTGATGATGTTAATCGGGGAAAATTCCCGTGAAGTTGTGCAGGTCATTAAGGATAGAGTAGAGGAATTAAAAAAAGAACTTCCTGAGGGAATGAAGATTGAGCCTTATTACGATAGGTCTGAATTCATCAATCGAGCTCTAAAAACTGTATTTATCAACTTGGCAGAGGGAGCTGTTTTAGTTTTTGTTGCTTTGATTGTTTCCCTTGGTACCGTTAAGGGCGGTGCGTTAGTCGCTTCAGCCATTCCAATTTCTATGTTAATCGCAGTTATATTCATGCGGCAAATCGGTGTTGTAGGTAACCTCATGAGTCTGGGGGCTCTTGACTTTGGACTTCTGGTAGATGGACCTATTGTAATGTTGGAATCTGTTATGGCTGGGTTTATTGCTAAACGTTCTTTGTTTCCTGATAGCCTAGACGATGCAGAAAAGCGAATTCGATCTGTGGAGCTAATTCAGAGTAGCTGCATTCGAGTTGCCCGTGCTGCTGCTTTTTCGGTTGCGATTATCATGTTAGTTTATTTACCCCTGATGGTACTCGAGGGAGTGGAAGGCAGGATGTTTCGTCCGATGGCGATTACGGTTGCTTTGGCGCTCGCTGCGGCACTTTTATTTTCCCTTACTACTTTTCCGGCTGGAGTATCTTACTTATTTGAAAATCCAGAATTTCATCATAGTCATTACTGGGATGTACTGGAAGAGAAATATAAAATATTTTTGAATTATGGACTCACAAAACGAAAACAAGTGGTATTAATTTCTATTGGAGTATTTGTATTTTCTCTGATTGCCGGAATGACTCTGGGGGCTGAATTTTTACCTAGAATTGATGAAGGCGAGTTAAATATAGACGTTAAACGACTTCCTTCCACATCCATTAATCATTCTAGAGATTTAAATACTGAAATCGAAAAAATACTTTTAGGATTTCCTGAAGTCATTAGTGCTGTCTCCAAAACAGGGAGAGGGGAGTCTGCCGCCGAGCCAGTGGGAACTGACGAGGGGGAGATGATGATTAAACTCAAAGACAAAAAAGAGTGGACTACCGCAAAAGATAGAGAAGCCCTCATGACTATCATGAAAGATAAAATTCTATCCAGCGTTCCTTCGAGTTATATCAGTATGTCGCAACCAATTGAAAATAGGGTAAATGCATTATTAGCCGGTTCAAAAGCAGATATAGTAATTAAAGTTTACGGAGACGATCTAGTTCAACTAAAAAAAATTGGAGAGAGTCTTGCGGAAGTTTTGAAAGGAATTCAAGGAACTGGAGACTTACGAGTCCAGCGAGTTCTCGGACTTCCATTACTCGAAATCAAAGCAAATAGAGCTAAGATGGCACGTTATGGAGTGTCGGCTAACGAGATGTTAGACATAGTAGAAACTCTGCGTATTGGTCGCAATGCTGGTAAGGTATTTGAAGGATTAAAACGTTTTGATCTGGTTGTGAGATTAGATGTAGATTTTAGAGAAATTGAATTTATAGAAAATATTCCTGTTATGACTTCCTTTGGAAATACAGTTCCACTTGGACAAATTGCAGATATTAAAATCGAAGAAGGACCTGCTTCTATTACGAGAGAGGCTCTTAAAAGAAGACTTTTTGTGGAAGTGAATATTCGCGGACGTGACCTTGTAAGTTATATCAATGAAGCAAAAGAAAAAACCACAAAGGTTACTTCTAGTTTGCCGGAAGGGTATTACGTTGAGTGGGGAGGGCAGTTTGAAAATTTCACCCGCGCCAAAAACCGATTAGCCCTTGTTGTTCCAATTGCGATGGTCATTATTTTTTCTATGTTGATTGCTGCGTTTGGAAGTGTTCGTTATGCGATTGGTGTATTTATGGTTGTTCCTTTAGCTGTTTCAGGTGGAATTTTAAGTCTTGTTCTAAGAGGTTTGCCTTTTAGTATTCCAGCCGGTGTTGGGTTTATTGCAGTGAGCGGTATCGCGGTGTTAAACGGAGTAGTCTATGCTTCTGTACTTAGAGAGCAGTTGGAAGAAGGAATTCGGCTTTCCCAGGCAGTTGTTAAAGCCTCGATACTCTCTCTTCGTCCGATTATGACAACCGAGACGATAGCCGCCATAGGTTTTATTCCGATGGCAATTTCTTCGAATGCAGGTGCTGAGGTACAAAGACCACTAGCAACTGTAGTAATTGGTGGGGTGCTTGTGGCAACTTTACTTTCCAGGTTACTTTTACCAATTGCAATGGAGTATTTACTAAAAGACACCTCTCCTGATTTTCATGAAGTAGATGGGGTTACTATTCCAATGGCTGGTTATTTACCTGAGTTAGAAAATAAAATTTCGGAAGAAAAAAAAGAATTGGGGGAAGATAAAAAACCTTCCTCTAAAAAGAAAGAAAAAAGAAAACCTGTAGATATTGAATGATATGAACTTAGCTGACTATAAAACTTTTGTCGAACCCGAGGTTCTGATTTTAGAAGTAGAGGGGATACTCAATATTAACTCTACACCTAGAATTTGGGAAGAGACAGATAGAA
>JAGOHK010000220.1 GCA_017996175.1 Leptospiraceae bacterium | reverse complement strand
GTCGGAAAAATTGCCATGATAGAATCACCAATGTATTTATCTATAAAACCTTTATTTTCTCGGACGAGTGGACCCATTCTTTTTAAATAGGAATTGATAAAGTTAAATGTTTCGCGTGGAGTCATGGATTCACTGAGTTTTGTAAAAGAGCGAATGTCTGAAAAAAAGACTGTCATTTCTTGGTTTACTTGATCGCCTAAAGAAATTTCTGTAATACTTTTTTTGTCTAGAAAGTTCAAAAATTCAAATGGGACAAATCGTCTCATTGAGTTTAAGAGTTCATTTATTTTTAAATCATAGTCAACGATTGTTTCTGCCATACTATTGAAGTTATTCGAGAGTAACCCAACTTCGTCTGTAGATTGAATTTTTGCTCTAGCGGTAAAATCCTTTGCGCCAAATTGCAATACTACTTTGTTTAATTCCAGAATTGGTTTTACGAACATATTTCCTAATAACAAGGAGGAGAGAGATGTGAGGATAACAGTGATAATCCCAATTACTGCCGATACTAATGTTGATTTCTTTAATGCTTCCCTGATATTTGTATCGGTCATATCGACTCCGAGGACTGCTATTTGCTGTCCCGTTTTTTTGTCTCGAATGGGAGAGTATCCAGAAATGGAATAGGTATTGAATTCAACATCTAGGCGATATTCTTTTTCAACTAGTGATATATTTTGCTCAAAAGTTTTTCTAGCTTCTGGAAATGGGGATATATCGTATTTACTCCCAAAGGTTGAAATATCTTCTACTGCCTCGCCCTTTGCTTTTTTTTCTAATAGATGCAATACATCTGCATCGGCTAGGTATAAAACTTCTTCTGGATTATCTGTCTTAACCCAAATATAAACAAATTGAATTAGATTTGGTTTTGAATTGCGAAGGGAATTTAGCGCTTCGTAAATTTCTTTGAATTCTTTTGATTTTTGTATTGTATCAACTTTTTCTTCTGATAAATCTTCTTTTAAATTAGAAAGTAAAAAGTGCAGTGAATCTTGGTCTAGTAATTGAGAACCTAGATTGGATGTATGAATCAGTCGGTCTCTGTATTCTTCATACAGCTCATTTTGCAAAATCCGAAAGGATGTATATGCAAGCGAAACACTCACAATAAGGCTTAGTATTAGGGAGCCTATTAATATCTTTACTCTTAGATTCATTTTGGAGGTTTGTGCTTGCAAAATAAGATTAGAATGCAGAATTATTTTTGTTGGTCAAGACTTTAAACAAAGTCAGAGTTCATCTGCTAAATTTTTATACTTGGCAAAAAAATCATCTTGTTCAATTAAAAGTTTAGCAGCTCGTTCAATTGCGATATATAAATTTGTGTCATGTTTGGTATTTGCCTTTGCCTGATTTAATTCTCTGATAAATTCTCCGAGACTTTTATGCGCCAGTTTTTCGTTTTTTGCAGCGACAGCCTTTCGAAAATTTCGCCAATACTCTGTCAGCTTGAATTTTAGTTCTTCTTCTTTTTCTAATGGCTTATGTTGGGTTAAATAAGAAGTATCCCAAATAGAATAGAAAAGATTCGATTTATTTTTTTCGGCATAGTAGTGCGCTGTATAATTGATTTTATTTCTTTTTGCTTTCCCAGTTAAATCAGAAATCATTTTTTCCGGAAGGCATTCTTTTATAAATCCATTCTGGATTGATTCTAGGCTCAGAAAATTTTTTTCTACTAATTCAGAAGCCTTTGTGAACGCCTCATCTAATTTTTTATTTCTACAATCTATTTCTAATTTTGTAAATAGCAATGCATCTACTTTGACTTGTTGATTTTTAGATATGTCGTCTAACTTTCCTGACTCAAGTAACGTTTGTCGATACATCTCTAAGTAAAGAGAGTCCTTTGGATTTTGAAGAGTTGCTTTCTCGGCAAATTTTCTAGAACGAGAATAATCTTTTAAAGAAAAAAGATGTGTAGCCAAATTATAACAGGCATGGGGATCTTCTTCCTCTTCACATCTTCTTTGTAAAGTCTTTAGAGCCCAGTCTTTTTCATCGGGACTTCCAAAAAAATTTAGCAAAATTTTCTCATTTAACACTAAGTATTCTGCATCAAGACCAGGAATTACTGTCTTTTTGGCATCACCCGAATTACATCCGTTAAACGAATAAAAGCAAGTAGTCAATAGGAATGGCTGTAATAGAAATAAAATTTTTGATAAAAGATTTCTTTTACTTAGCATAAATTATCTCCATTTTAGAATTTAACTATTATTCTCATTTTTTCTTCGTGAAAAATTTAACTTTGAGTAAAGTAAGTTACTCAAATATTTTAACTAGTCCCGATTCATATTTTTCTTCTAGCTCGCCTATTAGATTTGCAATAGTACCTAAGCTTTGGGCAGAAATAGTTTTTTCCTTTGTCGTACTACCTGCATGATAATAATCCAAATTATGTTTTTTACAAAGCTCTTCAATTTTAAATGAGTCATTAAAATCCTTAAACGAAATTATAACTGAGGACGCAGTTTCTCCGAATAAAGTTTCATCCAGCCTAGCTTGTCTTAAATCCCTTATTCTTAGCATAACTCCAATTTTTTGATGTAGTGCCATTTTACAAATAGCTACAAGTAATCCACCGAGTGAAATATCTTTCGCCGATGAAATCATTCTTTTTTCGTTTAATTCTAAAACTAGATTTTGTAAATTGAGCTCGTCTTCTAAGGAAAGTTCAGGGATTTCTCCTTTGGTGAGTCCGTGGATTTCTTTTAGGTATTCACTTCCGCCAAGTGTAGGTTTAAATCTACCAATTACAGCAATATGTTCATTTGGACTTGTGAAATAGTTTTTGATATGATTGGAGATATCTTCAATCACTCCCACCATTCCAATTGTAGGAGTAGGGAAGACTGGTCCTTCGGGAGATTCATTGTAGAACGAAACATTTCCACCTGTTACGGGAAGTTTGAGATAACGACACGCATCCCCAATTCCTTTTACACATTCGGAGAATACGTAATAGTTTTCTGGGATATAGGGGTTTGCAAAATTGAGATTATTCGTAATTCCAATTGGCTTGGCACCGGTTACAAATACGTTGCGCGCAGATTCACAGACCGCCCACATTGCCCCTTTGTGTGGATTGAGATAGGTGTAGCGAGAATTACAATCAGTAGCCACAGCGATTCCTTTGTTGGTTCCCGGAACTCGTGCAAGTCCCCCGTCAAGTCCGGGTCCTGTTACTTTTACAAGTCCAACATCGGTGTCATACTGTTCGTAGAGTGGTTTTCGAGAGCAAATGTTTAGATTGGAAATCATTTGATTTAGTATTACAGAGACGTTTGCTTCTTTCAAATCTTCTATAGAGGATAAGTCTAATTTGCCTACTTCATCTAAATACTTTGGTCTTTTTTCTTCTCTCACATAACGCGGAGCACCACCGCCTAACACAAGAGAGTGAGAAGGAATTTCTGCTTTTACTTTTCCGTCTTTTTTTACTCGAAGGAGTCCGTCGCCCGTAACAACTCCGATTTCCACTGCATTCAAATCCCATTTTTTAAAAA
>JAGOHK010000131.1 GCA_017996175.1 Leptospiraceae bacterium | reverse complement strand
TTGATTAAATCCCATTCAGATTCTTTCAAATCACTCGGATATGGTTTTCTTGTTTTGTCTTTTGCCATATCATATATTTCGTACAACACTGCCAAACACTTGATCCCTTTTCAGACACGCTCTAAAAGAAGCAATGGTCTATTTTACGTGAGCGGATAATGAATCTTATACAAAAACATAAATCTAAAACCATCAAAGTGTTCCTAAATCAAGAAGATATTTCTAGTCCTATTTCAAAACTAGCAATTAGTTTTTCTGACTTGTTAGAACTATGTCCACTGGATTATTCTCTTAAAGTTGATTTCGGAAACCTAGAAGATCTTCCACTAGAATTTACAGGACTTCTATTAAGCCTAATTAAAACAATCAACGACGGGCAAATATCAATTACTCTCTTAGTCCATTCAAAATTATCAGATTTACTTTTGAGCCTTGGTACAGGAAGTCTTAGATATTCTATTGAACTAAACGAGGAAATTCAATGATTGCAGATGATTTATTTCAAACCCTTGAAACAGAATTTAAAGAATTAATTGAAAAGATTGAAACAGAAATTCTGGACTTAGAAAACTCACAGAATCCTGAAATAATACATTCCATATTTAGAGCAATACATACGATCAAAGGGAATTCCGCAATGGTCGGAATGAATCAACTAAGAGATATTTCCCACTCTCTGGAAACTTTATTTTCTAAAATTCGTTCTAGAGAAATGGAATTAAAAACAGAGATGATCGAAATTACTCTAAAGTCCATTGATCGAATGAAAGAAATGATTTTAGATTTAAAAAACGAATCGAGTTATGAAGTCAGAGACTTGATTGTAGTTTTAGAAAAATTTCTCGACAAAAAAGAATTATCAACCAAAGAAGAAAAGGGAAACCAAGAAATCGAAGAGGATTTTTCTTTATTCCTTGAGATGGCGAAAAAGGAGAATAAATTTCTTAGTTTAGTGGATATAGATTTTGCGGTAAATCCTTCTTTAACTCTTGCGGAGTGGATACAAAAAGTTAATTCGTTAGATACAAATATTTTACAAAAAAAAATTAAAGTCGAGGAAATTAATAAATTAAACACAAACCAAAAAATGTATACTATTCCTTATTCAATATTATTTCTTACCCTTGAGAATCCAGAAATATTTTTAACAGCGAATCATATTCCTTACTCAAAAATCCAGCGTTTATATTCAATCGAAAAAAAAGTTAGTCAACAAATCCAAACACAAGAATCAGCCAGGGCGAATTCTTATTTAAAAGTGCCGACCAAAGTAATAGATGACCTAATTAATTTTGCAGGCGAAGCAGTGATTGCGAGAAATCAACTTTTTACAAGCTTAAAATTAGAGGAAGACTCAGAAGAAGAAATTCGAATGAATCGAGTTAGTCAATTTATCAATACTATCTATAACCGGCTAATGAAAGTTCGCCTACAAAAATTAGATTCCATATTTCCGAGACTACAAAGAGTAACCAGAGACACAGCCAAATCAGTCGACAAAAAAGTTGCAATAATTCTAGAAGGTCATGATATTGAACTAGACGAAATAGTAATAGAAGGAATAACAGAGTCATTACTACATATTATCCGCAACTCAATAGACCATGGAATTGAGACAGTAGAAAAGAGAATTGCGCTAGGAAAAAAAGCAGAAGGTGAAATTCATTTTAAAGCATCTCTCTTAGGCGGAAACATCGTAATCGAAATCAAAGATGATGGAAAAGGTTTAGATTGTGAAAAAATAAAAAGGAAAGCCTTAGAAAAAAATCTAATTTCACACGAAGAAGCTTTACTATTTTCAGAAGAACAAATTATAAATTTAATTTTTTTGCCGGGATTTTCGACCAATGAAGAAGTCTCTGAAGTTTCTGGCAGAGGTGTTGGAATGGACGTGGTACTTACAAATTTCAAAAAATTTGGTGGGGTGGTTAAAATAAGCACACGACTCGGAGAAGGAACAACCATAAAAGGAATTATCCCGCAAACGTTAAGCGTAATGCCTGCCTTCATAATTTCTGTTCTTGGAAATAAATTTGCCATTTTGCAAAAACATATCGTAGAACTTCATAAATACAATCCAGAAAATATCATTACTATAGATAATAACAAGATATATAAAAAAGATGAGCAGCTAACACCGATTATAGATTTGGGAGATTTACTATTTCCAGAGAATATAAAAGAAAAACAATTTGAGAATATCGCTATCATTCAATCAGAAAATAAAACTTTTGGAATATCTTTCGATTTTATAGTCTCTATCGAAGAAATTGTATTAAAGCCGGTACCAAGTCAAATAAAAGATATAGAACTTTTTGGTGGTACTACTTTAGCAGGAGATGGAAGTGCAATTTTACTTTTAGAACCAGAAGGACTTATTAATTTTTCAAAATTACAGCTTGAGAGACAAATATTCCGAGAAGCTACCCAAGAAAAAAGAATATTGGCTAATACAAGTTATATTGTATTTGAAGTGTCCGGTCAATTATTTTTAATTCATGCCTCTGAAGTTCATAACGTAGCTCAAATCCAAAAAGAACAAATTCAATTTGTCTTTGGAAAAGAAATGATTCAAATAGACGGAGTTTTAATTCCTAGTTTTCGATTAGAATCTTTTTTTAGTTTAAAACAAATGGAAGACAAACAAACTATGTTTTGCTTAATTCTTGAAAATGGGGAAACAAATATTGGAATACCAATTCATGAACTAATTGATATATTTGATTCTATGGAAATAAAAGAAAATAATGTTATCCACAATGAATTTGTAGAAGGTATTAGCATCATTGAAGACAAAACAGCTCTACATATCAAACTTCCTAAAATTTTAAGCAGTGAATTAGTAGAGGTTTCCTAATGAACTCAATCGAAATAGAAAATACAAATATTCAACTCTTAGTGTGCTCATTTAACAATACTTTTTTCGGAATAAATATGGAAAACTGCTTGGAGACAAAGGCGGATATTGAAATTTTTCCAGTTCCCTACTCTAAACCGCATATCGCCGGAATTGCAAATCTAAGAGGTGAAATCACCGTTGTCTATGACCTAGGGGTTCTCATGAATCAAAAAAAAAGAACTTCTCAAAATAGAGAGATGATTGTAAGACTGCAAATAAGTAATAAAATTTTCTCAATTATTGTTGATTCTATTACCGAGGTAATTCAAGACTCTACTCATAGTCTAAAAAACGCAAATTCTTATATGAGCCCAAAAGAATGTGAATATATTTCGTCTATTCTAGATACCGAAATAGGGTTGATTCAAATTTTGAATTTAGAGAAAATATATAGCGCGTAGGAGTAAAAAATGATTTTAATTGTAGATGACTCTAACTTTATGCGAGATGCCGTAAACCTTGCACTCTCCATTATCGATGCAGAGTCAGTAATGGCAACTAACGGACAAGAAGGATTAGCCGTATTTCAATCGGAGAAAATAGATTTAATTATCACTGATATCAATATGCCCGAAATGGATGGACTTACTTTTATAAAAGAAGTCAGAAAACTAAATAAAGAAGTTCCAATTATCGTACTCAGTACAGAATCCGAACAGGGCATTCAAAAAGAAGCAGCAGACCTTGGTGCAAATGGCTGGATTATCAAACCATTTAAAGGTCCTGATTTAATCAAAATAGTAAAAGAACTGCTCGATGAATAAAATAGATCCGCAATCAGAAAGTTTAGATATTCTTATTATTGATAAAGATTTAAATCTTTTACAAAAATATAAATCTAATTTTGAAGAGCATAAATACAAAACATCCATTGCGGATAATAATACTTTGGCGATGGAAATTATTATCATGAATGATCCCAAAGTGATAATAATGGATGTTGAAGAAACAGGAATTGGAAATGATTTCCTTCGCAGCCTAAGAAAAATCGGTGTTGAATCCCAAATTATAATTCACTCAAAACATAACGCCATAGATTTACAGTATAAAAAACAAACAGGTTTAATTTTCTCTTTTGTAAAAAAAGAAGACGTTTTCACCAAACTTTTAGATTCAGTAGAAAATGCAAAACTGACTTACGACAAAATTCATATTATAAATGATAAAATTCGAAAAGAAGATGCTACTTACAAAAGAGATTTAGAATGGTTTATCTGGCAACAAAGAAAAAGTCATAATTCAAAGTATACTCTTGGGAAAACAATCATCGAAACACTTTCTCATTCTATTTTTCAAGGAATGGGAATGGGTGCAGCTCTATCCACTATCGACTTAATAGAAATGAGCAAAAAACAAGATGGAGATTCTTTCAAAGTCAAAGGAAAATTAATTACATCTCTAGTACAAAATGCGGAGTACATGCGTTTAATAAAAGAGAGATTGGATAACATGATTTATCTCCTCGATAAAGAATATGAAAGAGAACGGCTAAAGGCAAATGACGTTATAGGTATACTAAAAGACTCCGTTAAAAAAACAGACGATTTTCGAAAAATAAAAAACCATCGAATTATCAGCAGCCATTTTACACAGGAAGAGGCAGTTTACGGAAATTCTGAACTTCTTGGATTATGTTTTAGAGAAATACTAATCAATGCGTTTAAGTATTCTCCCGATAACTCGAATATCTTTATAACAAAAGGATATGCTGAGAACGGATTATCTATTTTAATCATGAATTCTATTTCAAATGTTACACGCGGCGTAAGAGGAATTCCATCTGAATATGAAAATGAAATTTTTGAGCCCTTCTTTCGAATCAATAAAATCTATGATGAACGTTTTTTCTTAGAAGAACTAGGTTTTGGAATTGGACTCTCTGTAATTCAAAAAGGAATTACAGCCCTTGACGGAAACATTTTTGTCTATGAAGTAAATGACCACGTAACATCCCTAGAACCAGAGAAAAAAATTGTAGCCGAATTGATTTTACGAAAGATTGAGTAAGTAACTCAACCTATTTTTTAAACTTTCTAAACAAGCAAACTTAGCCGATACTTAAAAGTGTATGCTCGGCATAAGCCCCGACATCTTGACAAGACCAATCGAACCAGGTATGAAATGAAACTTAAAATTCTAATTCTATTAATCTCAGCAATATCTATTTATCCGGTATCCCCTGATATGGATAATCTAAATGTTCTAATGAATGAAAATAAAATTCATTTCCAATTCATAAATGTTGTAATCAGTAATTTGATTAAACCGCAAGCAGAACCCGACAAACTTTCTAATTACTCCAATATGAAAATCAAACCAGAGGCTAGTGCAAAAAGAATCATAGATAAAGATGATTCCTTCTATTACAATAAATTTCTTGAGGCAAACCAAAAAGACTTTGAAGGAACTCTTCTTTATTTCCGCGGAGATTATGGAGAAGCACATAAACCCTTAAAGGAAGCGCAAAGTAAAATAAAAGAACTGTATGAAGACTCACTCGAGAGGCATACAGAGCATACCCGCGTGATCGTATCTTATGCTGCCCAAAGAATTATTAAATCAAATGACGTTAGTTCTAAACGCTTAATGAAACTTGCTTTTCGGGATTTAAAAATTGCAGAGGACTATTACACACTTGGTTGGAATCAATCTCCTTATCAATTCAGAAATAAAATTTCCCTTTATGAAGACGGGTTTCGTGCATCTAGAAGAGCTCGTCGATTTACTATTCTTGCGTTAATGAATTATAAAACTGCGGATGAAGATAAAAATACTTACAAAAAACAATCTCTTAGTGAACTTCAAAATTCTGTAAATGAAGGAAAAGTAAATGACTATGAGTATATGAAGGTAACTCTGCGTAACTTCATTGAAAATAAAATCATAGAAGGTAAAATTTCTAATACAGTTACATTTCCAAGACCAAAAGGTGCAACGGATTATGAGTTTAAAGGAGACAATTCAAGCAGTCTAGACTTAATGGAAATGCATGATGATAGTTATGAAATCATTACCTATAATCGAATTTCCATTTTAGAGGAAACAAATAATGTTCTCCGCAAGGATTCTTCAGGACCAATCACACCAGACTCGAATGCAAAACCTACACCGAACACTGGAACAGGATCTGGAGCAACACCGGTCACATCAGAACCATCTAAATCAACAACAAATCCACCACCTCTAAATCCAGTAGAACCAAAGGAAACAAAAAAATAATTTTATGAAAACAGCTACAACACTTACCCTATTTATTTTATTCACACTTGGTTTATTTGCTAATCCAAAAGCCAATCTTGTAGATAGAAAAAAGAATTTTGACTCAAAAGCAAAATTTCTACTTTCCATGCAAGAAATTATTACCTCTGAGAAATTAACAAAAGATACACAGAGTTTAAAGGATATGATAAGCGAAGTTGACACAACTTACCGGTCTGGAGAAAAAGATAAAATCAAAAAAACTCTTTCATTGGGCGAAGCGAAATTAGCCGCATTCCAAAAAGACTATTCTACATTCATAAGCGCGGAAACTAAGGAGCTAATGGAAAATTACTCCTCGCAAGTGACAGCCGCAGAAGAAAAAGAATCTGACAAAAAATCCAAACCTACAATCAATCACACTACAACAAAAGAAAAATCTTCCGAGTATTACACAATTGCAAAAGCAGATTACTCAAATGCAATCAAATTTGAGCGGGATGGAAATTTACAATACGCAATTCAACTATACAAAAGAGCTATGAACTACACTGTATTAGCATTCGAAAAATCGAAATACCAACTCCCGACAAAGTTTGCAAATTTATCTAAAGCACTTTCTCCTGAACCAGAACCCGAAGTCCCTCCAGTTGGTGGAACTCATACTACTCCTACAAATGATGCAAAGGAAACCAAGGAAACGAAACCTGTAAATACGAGTAAAGGTAAAAAATAATTAATAGAAATTAGCTTGAATCTGCTTGGCTATGTATGAGTTAAGTAATAATCCTCTATGAAAATAGAATCTATTTATAAACATTTTATGGTGACACCTGTCAGTCATCTGCCTGTCGTAGATGAAAACTCCGATATTGTCGGACTCATCTCTAAAGAAAAAGTTTTAATGGAAATGGCAGACATCGCTTCCACAACCGAGGATTACAAAAAAATTCCAGAACAATTTCTAGAATTCAATATCACCGAAGGTGTAATTTTTTATTTTCAAAATAACAGAACTATTCCTGTTATCAACACACTCTCACAAAAAGTTGATACTTGGGAAAAACCTCGTTTCCTAGCAGAAATTTCTAAGTTGACAAATAAAAATCCAGTCCTTACTACCGATGCAAAAGAAACAGAAAGTGATAATGCAGGTTTAAATGAAAACAAACAAGCAATCTTTCAATTCATGTCTATGGTGCTTGCCAGTTTTCCAGACGCACTTTTTGCAACAGACAAAGAAGGTGTAACCACATTTTACAATGAAAAATTTGAGATAGAAATTCTAGCTCGAAGTATTTTCCGCGACTCTATTAGTTATACCGAAAAATACTTTCGGGAATTAAACCAGGATTTATTTGCCAATTACTTAAAATCCCACGAATTAGATGAATCCCGAAAAGCAAGAGTTCCTATCATCCAGGCTCATGTAAAAGACCTAAACTTAGTTCTACGAATTATTACTTTAAAAAACGAAGAGATTATTACAGGTTATTTATATCATTTCATCGAACCGCAAACAAGAATGAATCGAATGAATGAAGAAGGATTTACATTTCCTTCTGTAGAGGAAGCATTTCAAATGAATGTCCCGCTTGAAACGTTAATCGAAGAAATAGAAAGCCATTATATTTTCCAAAAGCTTAAGAGAAACGACGAAAATATTTCTCATACAGCAAATGAACTTGGAATTCCTCGGTCGACCTTGCAAAACAAAATAAAACTTCTCAAAATCAACCAAAAGTTCAAACGAGAAATTTCTAGTCCAATTCCACGAAAAAGAAAAAAAATTGTAGAAAAAAAAGAACATCCTGCTAAAAAGGTTTTAGCCTCCGAAAGTAAGCGGACTGCTCTTCCGAAAAGTAAGAAAGTCAATAAGGTAACTACCAAGAAGCCTTCTCAAACCCCAAAGAAATCTTCGCAGGCAAAAATCAATAAAAACAAGGTAAAACTAAAAGCTAAAGCAAAAAAGAAGAAATAACTTCTTTCCTAATGAACTGGTAAATTAGGCTACTCGCAGTACCAAGATTCATTAGATTCCCAAAAAAATCCACTAACAGGCAAATCCCATACTATGGCTATATCTAAAAAAGAAGAACATTCAATCGACCAAGAACCACAATACGAAAATTCACAATCCAACACTTCCAATGAAAATCAAAATGCAAATGGAAATCACCCCCGTTCCTTTAAGAAAAGAAAGAAATTCGACGGTCCGACACCAGAGCCAATCGACTTAGTCAAACTAAAGCAGAAGGCAATTGGAGAATTAACCGAACTTGCCAAGAGTATGGGCGTAGAAAACACCAACGGTCTAAAAAAACAAAATCTTATATTTGCCATCTTACAAAGCCAATCCGAAAAAGACGGACAGGTTCATGCCGCCGGAGTAATGGAAAGATTACCTGACGGTTACGGATTCTTACGTTCACCTGATTATAATTACGTTCCAGGTCCAGATGATATTTATGTTTCTCCGTCTCAAATCAAACTCTTCGGTCTTCGCACGGGAGATACCATTGAAGGATTAATTCGTCCCCCCAAAGAATCAGAAAGATTCTTTGCGATGCTTCGAGTCGAAACAGTCAACGGAGTTCCACCAGAGGTTGCCAACAAACGTGCGTTATTCGACAACCTCACTCCCCTTTACCCCAATGCTAGACTGAATATGGAATTTGATCCATCTCACATGGATACTCGCATTTTAGATCTAATGATTCCGATTGGAAAAGGGCAACGCGGACTAATTGTTGCACCTCCAAGAACTGGTAAAACAATTCTCATGCAAAGTATTGCCAATGCGATTACACGCAATCATCCAGAAGTTTATCTAATAGTCCTACTCATCGACGAACGTCCTGAAGAAGTAACCGATATGGCGCGTAACGTTCGAGGAGAAGTTGTAAGTTCAACTTTTGATGAGCCAGCACAACGCCACGTACAAGTTGCAGAAATGGTAATCGAAAAAGCAAAACGTCTTGTAGAACACGGTCGTGATGTCGTTGTATTACTTGACTCAATCACACGTCTTGCCCGTGCTTACAACCAAGTGATTCCGACCTCAGGAAAAATTCTTTCCGGTGGTGTGGATTCCAACGCGCTTCACAAACCAAAACGTTTTTTCGGAGCAGCCCGTAATATCGAAGAAGGCGGATCTCTCACCATTCTAGCAACTGCACTCATCGACACAGGTTCCAAGATGGACGAAGTGATTTTTGAGGAGTTCAAAGGAACTGGAAATATGGAAGTTCACTTGGATAGAAAACTATCCGACAAGAGAATATTTCCGGCAATTGACATAAACAAGTCAGGAACCCGTAAAGAAGAGCTTTTACTTCGTCCAGAAATTTTACAAAAAGTCTTTGTACTAAGAAAGGTACTTTCACCCATGAGCATCACTGAAAGTATGGAATTATTGCTAGATAAAATGAGAACCACTAAGACCAACGAAGCTTTTCTAGCGAGCATGAATTCATAATTAAGGAGAACCAAAATGAAAGAAGGAATACACCCAAATTATAGAGATGTAATTTTTAAAGATATTTCATGTGATTTCGCATTTAAATCTAAATCTACCGCAAAATCCAATGAAACGATGAAATGGGAAGATGGAAAAGATTACCCAGTTATCAAATTAGAAATTTCTAGCGCCTCTCACCCTTTCTTCACCGACAAAGCAAAAGTAATAATGACTGCTGGTCGTGTGGACAAATTCAAAAAGAAATACAAGATGAAATAAGGACACTTCGACTCCGCTCGCTAGAGCTAGTGTCCGATTTCGAAACGCAAATGAAGGCGAAAAAACGTTTTTTCGCCTTCATTTGCGTTTCGCCTTCATTTGCGTTTCGCCTTCATTTTCGTATCGCAATCCTAGCGTTGTTTAAAGCAAATTTCTGCTTCTTGCTTGTGACCTTTTTCTAGCAGCATCTTTAAGGCATGTACTCCCAAAAGAACTACCGGGACTATAAGAAGATGAAGAGGATGACGACGAAGATGATTGAGATGCACTTAAAATTATAAGCAAATAACAAGTTTCTACAGCATTGTCGTATTCCTTATCAATTGCACTCCTAGTCTGGCAAGACACAAAAAACGAGAGAACCATAATTATCACAAAAGTAAATTTATTCATTTTATTTCCTTTATTATTTTCTGGGGTTATTCCAGTTGATTTTCATACTATTACTACCTCATGATTTAACTAGATAACTTGTCAAACTTTATTCATTTTTTCATGTACGGCATTTTTACTTCTTCCTAATAATCTAATTGACCCGCAAGAGTAGTTCAAGTTAATAGTACCCATCTAATCTATGTTCCCCTTTTAGTCTAATAACTATGGCAATGAACTTCGAAAAATTCAAAGAAATCAATGATACACGAATGAACTACCGCGAAATGGAAGATGCTTCCGTTGTTTCCAATTACCGAAATGTAGGCTGTGGAGATGGTTATAGAATTTATCTCAAGATTGATGAGAATGAGCGGATAATAGACGCTAGCTACACAACAACCGGTTGTGGGTTTGGAATTACAGCTCTTGCTATGGCAACAGAAATTGCAAAAGACAAAACTGTTTCTGAGGCAGAAAATTTAACGGAAGCTGATATAGAAAAACTTTTTGAATTTCCTGAGCGCAGAAAAAATTATCCAGAGTCAGCGATTGCCGCACTCAGACAAGCACTGAAGGATTTTAGAACAGGAGCAGGTGTTCCAAAAGAAAAACGAATTACAAAATCAAAAGCACTCGAAATTTTAAAAACTAAAGGAAATCTTTCCGGAGAAAATTTATCTAGCATCATTCTCGAAAAAGAAAACTTGGACGGAGTAGATTTTTCCAATTCAGACTTACACAATGCTTACCTACAAAATGGAAGTTACGTGGGAGCAAATTTCTCCGGTGCAAATTTACGTGGTGCATTTTTAAATAGCTGCAATCTACAAAATGCAAATTTTCGTGGAGCAGATTTACGCTGGGCGAAGTTAGCCGGAGCAAAAATCGAGGGAGCGGATTTTACAGATGCACTTTATGATATTGGAACTAGGCTTGATTCCAACCAAGTTCATATTTTTAAAGTAATGCAAAAAGCTGGTAAAGATTTATACATGAAAACAGAGGAATTGGTATAAGTGAAAGTAGGCGATCAAGTAAAATTAATCAAAAAAACATTTATGCAAAATGGAATTTTTATTCTAACAAATTCCATTGTCGAAATCGTAGATATAGAGAATGAGAAATTCCATGTAATCTACAATGACAAAGAAGGGCATCCACATACTCTAAAAAACCTTTCCGTAGAAGATCTTCAAAAAATCTAGAAACTAGTATTTTATTCTAGACATTTTCAAATTAGATACTTAAATAGCTAAGAAACTTACCTGAAAGTAAAACTTGCTGAATATATGATTTTAAACCCATCCCGAATCAACGACCATTTAATCATAAAAATTCTTTCCGATGTAATGATGGATAACTCTAAAGACTTTTATAAAGAGTTTGAAGGGATTATTCTGCAAAATTCTGCACTGAAAGTTGTAAGCTTTGATTTTTATAAAGTCAATTTTATGGACTCTTCTGGAATTGGCTCTTTAATTAGGGCAGCCTCTTATGTTAAGAATCTACATTCGGCTGTGACAGTTTTCAATCTAAACAAATCTTTGTATTCCGTATTTCGACTTTCCGGTCTCGATAATATCATTGCAATTTATACATTCGATGAATTCATCGAAATCTATCCCGAATTAAAATAATCTTAGGTTAATTAAATGAAGTTTTGCATTTCAAAAAAAATATTTCTATCAATAATTTTAGTAACTGTGTTTTGGCAATGCTCTGCTTTTTACCAAACCAAACAGCTAGTCTATTCAACTAGAAACTCTGCTTTTTATAAACTTGCAAAAGATGAAGTAAAAAACTATGAATTGATCAAAGATAATTTTATTCACCCCTACAATTTTCAGCCAGAGAAACTAACAGATATTCTAGGAAACTTACGCTTTAAAAAATATACTCGAATAGGAAGTTTACAAGATTTCATTTTTCATCTCAACGAATTATCAGCATTATCCGCCGACTTAAAACAAGTATTTGATAACTTGAAACCTACAGATTGCATTATGGTTGTATCGATGTTCGATCATACCCAATCAGTTATTTCCAATAACAAAAGAACTTCCTTTCTAATGTGGGTGGATGTACATGGATTGAATTTAGTTTTAGGCGAAATTCAATCTGATGTAGCTCGGGATACTTCTGCAAATTTCTTTGAATGGACACAAGTACCTCAAATTCCATTGGCGGTAACTGCCGATGACAATGAAATAGAACAAGAAAGCGATCAACTTTTTGTTTTTAAAAAAGTCAAAGGATACGCAAATAAAAAGTGGCTGATATTCCCATTAGATGATTTATCTAAATACCAACTAAAAGATAGAAAATTTAATTCAGGAAAAAAATCGGACAACTAACTACTTTTTAAAATTAAGAAAATTTTTCGGATTTCATTTTACTGGTAAATAATTATGGATCTTTCTAAACTAGCATTAGCCTCAAACAACCAGAATAAGATTTTTGAGTTTAAGAAAATTTTGTCTGATAAATTTTCCTTAATAACTCCTAAAGAATTAGGGTTACAATTTGAAGTTGAGGAAACTGAAACAACTTTTGAGGGAAATGCAAGGCTTAAATCAGAATATCTTTATAAAATTTCCTCTCTTCCATCTATCGCAGACGATTCTGGAATTTGTGTAAGCGCCCTCGACGGCAAACCGGGAGTATACTCTGCACGCTACGGCAAACAAGGATTTAACGATCGCGATAGAACAGAATACCTCTTAGAAAATATTAAAGACAATCCAGACAGAAATGCTTACTATTATTGTTCAATCGCTTATACTGATGAAAATGGAACAAGATTCTTCAAAGGAAAATGCGAAGGTCTACTTGCTGAAGACTACGACGAAACCGGAAACGGATTTGGATATGATCCTATCTTTATTTATCCGCC
>JAGOHK010000024.1:43055-49223 GCA_017996175.1 Leptospiraceae bacterium | reverse complement strand
AGCCAGTCAATATAAAGTTTTCATCAAACCTTGGAGATCCAGTCTTTATAACATTTTCCTTCTCATGAATTGAATCCAAATGACGCTCTACAATTTTTTTTGTAACAAATCCGATTAACCCTGTTGCGTGCGATTTAGGTATCTCTTGGATTTTTAAAATTTTAAAAGAAAAATTCAAAGACTCTTTTGGTATTAGTTTAAATGTGATCAGTGCCATATTACTTCTGCCATATTTTGCAGTATCCTCAAAAATATTAAAATCATATCCTTTGTAAGTTCCAGTTGCACTAAATTGACGGGGATTCGATTTCAATGGTTCAACCGCAAAACCAAGTGTAGCCGCATTCTCTAGAAAACCCTTCGACATAGACTTCTCTTGTCTCCATTTAAAGAAAACAAAAACTAAGGCAAGTGCTATAAATACGAGTTCTACATGTTCCATCTATACTAGTCAACTTTCCTCAATTTAATTGGCAACCATTTTACATTCAAGATTAACTTGATTAATATCTCACCCGAACTCAATCATTGCTTCTCAAAAGCAATGATTGAGTTCGGGTGAGTCCAGCGTCAACATGAGGTTTGCACCTATTGGCGCGTATGCGGCAATGGGCTTGAGCAAAGCGAAAGAGTTGGACGGTGGGCTCGCTGCCGCGGGCTATTGAATTTATTAATTCATTAGCATTTTCTAATATTCTTAATTTAGCTTCATATTTCATAGTTTTCCTTTTTTGCGTAACGTCAGTTAATATTAAAATATTATCCGCTTTAAGTACGGATTTGGTGGTTTACACAAAATTAGCCACGAATACATTTATGTAAAATATTAAAAAGTAAAAAAAGCTTTACTAAACATCTAAAATCAAAAGGATTTATTTATGAACTCAGAAATAGAAGCTTATAACAAAAGGCAAACTACGACAGACAAGGAAATTTGCGATTTGCTTGCTAATACAATTGACAGTGTATTGAAAAAAGCAGAGAGCAAAATTTGGCACGCTCATCCTGTTTGGTTTTTAGATGGCAACCCAACTGTTGGCTACAGCAAACAAAAGAAAGGTATACGATTAATGTTTTGGAGTGGTAAAGATTTTGAAGAAAATTTATTAAACGTTAAGGGAGAGAAATTTAAAGATGCTTCTATTTTTTATAATGACCTCTCTGAAATTAAAACAAAAGAGTTAAAACGTTGGTTAAAAAAATCAAAAGAAATTCAATGGGACTATAAAAACATTGTGAAGAGAAAAGGGAAATTAGAAAGGTTAAAATAATTTCTCATCATGTCGAAGAAATTACTCATGAGCAAATGATTGATATCCGCAACCAGCGAAATGCTTGTCTGGATGTATTAATCAAGGAACTGAGGAAGAAAGAAAATCCTATTGAAATTATAGAAATTCTTTTTGCAAAAGGATTTTTCTTTGATGAAATAGAAAAGAAAACCGTTGAATTTATGCTTAATTTTGCTGTGATCTAGACATTATTATTACTTTTTAAAACCAGAATAATTTTCATGTGGAAGAAAAATTTTTCTAATCTTACTTCGCACAACGAACAAGATAGTTCTCTGAAGGTTCAGCCGAATGTGAATGATTATTAGTCCAATGAACGTAATAAGCATAGGGCAACTTTTCCCCGTTCGGTTGGTTTTCTGTTTCAGACAACCAATAAGAACCCTCTGGTTGTTTTTCAAATTCTCTTGCTTGCATCGCTGCTTTAAATTGTTTTAGAGTCGGTAGTTTCATTTTTAATTCAGCGCATTTTTTTTTGGCAGTTTCCCATTGCATTGCCCCAAGAAAATCACCCCATTTAACTCCGCTTTTGGTTTCCTTTCTTTTAAAGTCCGACCTTATACAGCGAACACTAATTGACTCTTCTGGTGGTGGCGTATTTGGTGTCCCACCGTATTTAGGTTGAATTTTCCATTCAGTAATTTCATGACCTTCACGGGTTAATATGTATTTGGCGGACTCATCATTGTTAAGACTTTCTGATGACCACAATGCTCCTTCGCTATCCTTTGTCCAAGTTATCATTTCATTGGCTTGGAATGCATCTCGCAATTCATCTAGCGTGGGTAATCTCATTTTAACGCTCTCGCATTTTTTTTTGGCATCATGCCAATTCATAATTCCAAAATTTGGACTCCACTTCCCCTTTGCTACTGACTGAGAACTAACGCTAAACGAGAACAATATAATGCTGGAAATAAAAAGAAATATTTTCATAGAATGATTAGTTGTGATATATATTACTTATGCAAGAAAAATAAAATCCTGAATATCATATTTTTGAAAGAAAAATGCTCTTCGAAAAGACCTTACCATTAAACAATCGGCGGAGATACAATTTTTTTTCTATGACTGCATTCAAAAATTTTTACATAAACCCAATCATTTATCCTATACATAAAATCTATAAATAATTATTTTGAGAAAAAGAGCTTAACTAAGAGGGTTTAACGATGGCTAATAAAGAATTCGATATTGTGGTTTATGGAGCAACTGGATTTACAGGAAGACTTGTGGCAGAGTATCTTACTTTACGTGGAATCAAAGGCTGGGCTATGGCTGGTAGAAATGAGGCAAAACTTCAAGAAGTCAGAGACGAAGTTGGAGTTTCAAAAGAGATTCCACTGCTAGTCGCTGATGCCTCAAACCCTGATTCGTTAAATGCGTTATGCGCAAGAACCAAGGTTATTTTAACTACTGTTGGTCCTTATCAACTTTATGGCTCTGAATTAGTTGCGGCTTGTGCAAATTCGGGAACTGATTATCTAGACTTAAACGGTGAGCCTGCTTGGGCGCGGCAAATGATTGATACCCACGATGCTGCTGCAAAGAAAAGTGGCGCACGAATTGTTTTATCTGCCGGGTTTGATTCTATTCCTTCTGATTTAGGAGTATGGTATTTACAACAAGAGGCAATCAAGAAATTCGGAGTCCCAGCACCGCGAGTAAAAGGTAGAGTGCGTGAAATGCGTGGTGGAGCATCGGGTGGCTCTATGGCGACAGCGAAAGCAACTTTAAAAGCTTCCTTTAAAGATCCTTCCATCGTTGGTCTTCTAGCTAATTCATTTGCCCTTACCCCCGGCTTTGAAGGACCTTCACAGCCATCTGGACTGGTTCCTGAATTTGAAAAGGAATTTAACGTCTGGGCTGCCCCCTTTATCATGGCTGGTGTAAATACAAAAAACGTCCACCGAACAAACTTCTTATTAAATCATCCTTACGGAAAAGATTTTGTTTATGATGAGATGATGCTTACTACGCTTGGCGAAGCTGCTCTTGCGTTAGTTGATGCGGCAGCAAAAGCAAATCCATTTGTAGGAAAAGGACTCAAGCCAGGCGATGGTCCGACAAAAGAAGAGCGCGAGAATGGAATGTATGATTTTGTTTTTACCGGTGAGTATCCAGATGGAAAACGTATTCGTACTTCGGTTAAGGGCGACAGAGATCCGGGTTATGGTTCTACAAGTAAAATCATTTCAGAGGCAGCACTCACACTCCTTGAAATAAATGCGTCAGGCGGCATATATACCCCAGGAGCACTCATGGCAGCCCCACTGCAAGAAAGACTTCAAAAATATGCAGGGGTAACGTTTCATGTTGAAAGTGTTTAGATAACTACTTTTGGAAATTTTACTCGCTTAAAGAAAGACTTTTCCTATTTAAAGAATTATATTCAAATAATTCTTTATTGACTTTTTTCAAGAATATATTGGTCTTACGATTATGAAAAAAATAATGACAATAATATTTTTACTATTACTAGTTTTAATTTCTTGTAAAGAGCAAACTAATAATTCTACACCCACAACTTCTGCCCCACAAAATACAACATCAGTTTCCTATTCCAACGTTAGGCATTATGTACAAATAGCTAGTTTGAAAATGAGAGCTACGCCTGATTTGAATGGCGAAAAAGTTGCCTTGTTAGAAAAAGGAGACAGTTTCTTCATTCTAGAAGAATCTGAAAATACTACAGAGTATGAAGGAAATTTTAGTAAATGGGGAAAAATTAATTTTCAAGGGCAAGAAGGTTGGGTCTATTTGGCATATATCGGCACTGATCCTCCCGATTTACTGTCAGAAAAAGAGCGGGAAAAAATTACTAACAACTATAACAAAAAAGTAGAACAGGAAGAAAAAGAAATCGCGAGACAGATGGCGAATGATCCCAATTTCCAAAGTTGTTCTCCAGCAGGTTGCGGTGTAATGACTGCCGAATTTGCAAATGCAAAACGCGGTTGCAAATCTTATAAGGAAAAGGAAATTATTGAAAAAATGAAAGCCGAGTCTGTATCTATCAATGAAGCGGCAGAAAAATATGGCGATGCTTATTGCATAACCGTCTTTAGAAATATGGGTTCTCAATGCCCGATTGGAGATTAATAAAATTAGCCCCAAAGAAAAACGAAATATTTCTTGTAAAAGATTCGAAAGAATTTTTCTTTTTCTAGTCTGGATTTTAATTTTAGTTGTATCTCCATTTTGCTCTAAAAAATCCTCCGAGTTACTTACAATAAACGGGGGAGTTTTGAAAAGAGGAATCCTAAATCCTGGAAATCCTGATCAATCACCAATCCATGAAGTTAGAGTTTCTTCTTTTCTCTATCAATCTAAATTAGTTACAATCGTCGACTTTGAAAAATTTCAATTAACGACCGGACATATAACCACAGCAGAAAAAAAAGGATACTGCATGACTGCTACAGAAGGAATGAAAGATTGGGAGTGGGAAAAAAAAGAAGGGGCAAACTACAAGTATCCTTTCGGACAGTCCACAAATCCAGAAACAACACCCAAACCAGATTTGCCCGCAACTTGTTTGAGTTATGCGGATGCAATCGCTTATTGTAAATTTCTAGGTATGCGACTTCCTACAGAAGCTGAATGGGAATATGCCCACCGAGCCGGTAGTAAAAAACGTTTTCCATGGGGAGACGAAAGGCAAAGAAATGGAAATTATTTATTAAATTACTGGCAGGGAATTACTCACGAGAAAGCAAATTCTAAAGATGGTCATAAATATCTTTCTTCTGTCGAAGCTTTCCCGCCTAACGTATGGGGAATCTATGACCCAGTTGGAAATGTATGGCAAATGACTTTGGACTATTATTCGAAAGACATTTATCAAAAAATAAAAACTTACGACGAAACAAATGCAAACATCGTCTTAGATCCCATTGTTTTTAAAGATAGAATTTCATTCGAAAAAGAAATATCTTCTGAATCCAGAAAATTCACTGTCACGCGAGGTGGTTCCTGGTGGTGTTCAGATCTCACCTGTAACGGATTCGGATTGTATTATAGAGGCAAATTTCTAGAAGATACCGTATTCAGTAATAACGGCTTTAGATGTGCACGAGATTTGCCCTAAATAACAAAAAGAAAATCATAAAAGAGTTTACTTACTATTAGCCGTTATGATATAATATTACTCTAACTCCATATTATCCTTGTTTTGATTGTATGCCTGAATCAGTAAAAATCCGAGAGTGGCAAATACACCACCTAACATAATAAAAAGTTCTGCGCCATAGGATTGGGTTTCGAAATTTTTTCCTACAAAGAAAAGATAAAGCAAGGGCGCGATGTATTGGTTGGCAAACAGGGCAGAGAAAATAATTTGATTTCCCATTCCGCCTTTTAGAAATTGCCAGAGAAATAAATTCCTATTGGCGAGCACAGTGGAAGCGGCTAACGCAGCCATAAAACACATTTCTAAAATCGAGATTCCAACTCTTGGATCAATTCCCATACTCAGATAAGTTGGATTATTAAATAAATGTCCTATTAAACTAAGCTCCCCAGGAACAAGTGCGAGATGAATTAAAATATCATCTAGAATAAAAACATTTTTAGGAGTTTTGCGAAGATACAAAAGAATTTCATAAATACTAAAGAACACAAATCCAATGGAAGTAAAAGTCGAAGTCATCACAAGAGAAGAAGATGTATTTACATGAACACTCGGTGCAGTGGCTAACATCATAAGAGAAGAAAGGTTTCCTCCTCCCACGATCATGAGTAAAGCAATATTTCCAGTAAAAGGCCAGAGCGGAAAATACCTAGTAGCCAATCGAAGTCCGACTAGAAAAAAAAGAGAAATAGCGGTAAACATAGACATTACCGGTCCATTCGGATTGTAAAACAAAGGCTTACC
>JAGOHK010000024.1:0-42955 GCA_017996175.1 Leptospiraceae bacterium | reverse complement strand
TATTTCCAGTAAAAGGCCAGAGCGGAAAATACCTAGTAGCCAATCGAAGTCCGACTAGAAAAAAAAGAGAAATAGCGGTAAACATAGACATTACCGGTCCATTCGGATTGTAAAACAAAGGCTTACCTAGAATCCAGGCAAGAATTACAATCACAGTGCCTGCCAAAATAATAAAATCTAAAATCTTTGCTAATTTTTCAGAATATTTTTCCATACAACTTTCCTTTTACAATAACCTTTGGATAAAAATAAATTTAGATTTTATCCTGTCAAATGAATAAGTACGATTATTCTATAGAAAAACGATAGCCGGCATGGCACTTTACAGATTGGCGAGAAATATTTGAAACCTTTTGAATGACATCTTTTTCACTTACCAGCGTCACTCGAATCAAATACAAAAGGTTATTTTATTTTTTTTCTTATCATTTTGATTTTGGGATTTCCAAGATACTCTTCCTTAAAAAAATAATCACATGCCCTTTGCGAAATATAAGGTTGAAAACAATTTGCAATTCCTTCTACTAGTTTTCCTTCTTTAAAAAATCCTTCATTGTAGAAATTTAGCGTAACCTGTACACCTTTGCCTTCTAACTTTTTATTTTTAAAAGTTCCTTTTTCGAAATGGTCACGACTCCATAGTGAATGTATACCCATTCCATTCTCACAATCTCCACTACAAAGATCATACTGATTGTTGGGATCTCGAACGGCGATCATAGTAGTTCCATCTAATAATGTTGCGGTAGCGAGGGTCTTTAAAAATGAATGGGTAATTTCTTTCGGCGTTTGGAATAAGAACTAGATAGTATCTTCCTTATATGCCCTGATAAATGCGAAACCAATTAGATGTAGCGTTTTTTAAAAAAGCAACTAATTCAAAGCTATTTTCGAGTTTACTTTGAAATCCTCGAGCGTGTCTATGCTTATGAAAAAATTACTTTATAATTTTGGCTATTGTTTTTAAACTGTGTTAAAGAGTGAGAATCGAATGGAAGAAATTACAAAAATCTTAGAGCCTTTTTTTATACCAAGGGAGGTCCCAGCGACCATAATTAAAACCTTGATGGAAATGATTTATCGGGTTGAAGTAACTGGAAGCGAGCATGTTCCTCGAAAAGGTGGGGCAGTTTTAATATGCAACCATACCGATTCACTCGATATCCCAGTCATTGGGCTTTATATGCCTCGCAAAGTTGTGTTTCTTGGAAAAAATGAAGTATTCAATCCGCAAGAAGCATTAATTAAAATTTTGAATGCTGACAATTCTATTTTAAAACAGCCCGGACTCAATGTCTTAAAATCTGCACTAGAATCTTATTTAAATACAATAGGAGATATTTATTCCCACCAAATTCAGAAATGGGGTGGAATGCCCATTATCCGCAACTTCCACGGCGAGGACGCAAAATCGGCAGTAGCCTATTATGAAGAATTGGAAAACTATATGGTTTCTATTTTGAAATCTGGTGAAATTGTATCTATTTTCCCCGAGGGGACTAGAACGTTAAGCGGTGTAATGGGTCCTTTTAAAGCGTTAGCCGCAAAGATTGCTATCCGTGCGAATGTTCCAATTATTCCAACTGGTATTTCCGGAGCGTGGAATATGTCTACTCCAAAAGCAATTTTATCAGGACAAACAAGGAATACCGTTATACGATACAACATTGGCATACCAGTATTACCCGAAGAATTTCCAAAAGAACCTGAAAAAAAAGCAGCTAAGATATTAACGGAAGAATTAGAAAAAAGAGTATATTTTCTAACAACCCATCCTGAGCGAAGAGGCAAACCTAGAAGATTTGCAACCAAGCTTTAATATACAAAATTACCAAGATAAATTTAACATATTTTAAATAACCGAATAAGGTGATCCTCTAATGCAATTAGTTTTACTGATTGAAACAGATTTTTATACTCTAAAAGAATTGGAGAATCATCTTTCCGGAAATCGTTTTAGATTAGTCACTACAGTGAATGCCAAAAAAGGTTTAGAGTATGCAAAATCGGCTCCTCCTGATTTAATTATAATTAGTTTTCATCCACAGGAAAGAGAAACGGTAGATACGCTGATGTATCTAAAAAAAGATCCAATCACAAGACAAATTCCAATCCTTGCCTTGATTGGAGACTTTAGCCAACCCTTTTTAGATTATCTAAAAAAAATCGGAATTGCGGATAATCTAGCGAAACCAATAAAAAAAGACATACTCATCCCAAAAGTAAATGACCTTATAAAAGTTTCAGAAAAAATTAGAGATACCATCGTTAAAGAAACAGTTCATCATATATCTATTCCTTTGAATAATGAAGAGCGGACAGTCATTGTTTTCCGCTCCGGAATTAAAAATTATGTCATTCCCGCACTTAGAGGCACATTAAATCTTGAATTTATTAAATCCATTATCCATAAACATATAGCAGTAGATATTCATACAATTCCTGAGGTCACGGTAGAAGAATTGCAAATACTAGAAAAGATTGTGAAGTTATTCGGAAATAAAAAACTCGCCTTGATTACAGGTACGCATTTAGGCAATATCATGAAAAATAGCGACCTATCGGATTATGCAAATCTTTTCTTGTCGATGGACGATTATGAATTATTCTTGGAGAATCCAGATTTAGATGAATGATTATTCCATTTAGGTTTGGTATGACTTAAAAGCTGCCTCTGGAGTGGGAAAGATTTCGAAAACTTTGTTCAGCATTGTCAGATCGAATAGCTCCAATAAATCATCGTCAGTGATTACTAAGCGTATATCCCCTGAGGTTGCCTTTAATTTATTTTTTAAAAATACAATCTGCCCTAAAACAGAAGAGGAGATATGATTAGTCTCTGTTAAGTCAATAATAACCTTCTTGGAATCAGAGGAAAAAATTTGGCTAAAGTACCTGTCTAACCTTCCACTATCAGATTGTAGGATCGAACCTTCCATCTTGATTACCTGAATGCCTTCAATTAGCTTATATTCCATATATCTCCGCTTTCCAGATAAGTTTAATTTCAGGGAAGGAAATAGGCAAGAATAATTTTTGAAAAATGAATTCCAAGATTTTCAGTACGGGTATTTTTAGGTTATAATGGCTGTCTTACGAATTCTATATTATTCTTTTTTAAACTTATTGTCTTTTTTGGATTCCGTTAAATGGAAAGTATTCCGTTTAGTCGGTTTGGTCGGATTTCTTTCCGCAGTGGTTTTGTTTATTAGCGCTTATGTCGTCTGGATAAAAGAAAAACCAAACGTAAAAGCAAATCTAGATAAATACAAATCAGAGGTTTCGAATTATTATGATTCTGTCAAATCCAAACCAATTCGTATTTACGATAAAAATTCCAAACTAATTGGAGAATTCAACCGCAGAAATTTTAAACCTATCCGTACAGATAATTTAAAAGACCATGGAGTGATTATCTGGGCACTTCTTTCTTCGGAAGATAGAGAGTTTTTTAAACATGGTGGTATTAATTACACAGCCATCGGGCGCGCAATCGTTGTTAACCTCACTAAATTTAAATTAATGCAAGGCGGGAGTACGATTACCCAGCAGCTATCTAAGCTTACCCTTAACTTGGGTGAACGAAATATTTATAATAAAATTACAGAAGCCTTTTGTACTTACTATATAGAAAACCAATACGATAAAGAAACCATTCTAGCAATGTACATGAACCAGATATTTTTGGGAGAAGGTAATATTGGCTTAGAAGAGGCTAGTCGTTATTATTTCAACAAAACTGCAACTAAACTCACACCGGCAGAAGCAGCTCTTTTAGTTGGTATTATCCCCGCGCCATCGATTTACAACCCGATTCGAAATCTTACCATTGCACTTGATAGACAAAAAAGAATTTTAAATGATATGGCGAAAAATACAAATTTGCATTTTGAACCTAACAAGATTGAGAAAGATTTCCCCAAAAAAATTGAAGAAAATGTTCGCCAGTTTAAAAATTCTTATAAAATTAAAGAAGCTAAAATCGGAGAAAAAGCTAAGTTCACAAGTGATATTGGAAAGTTTGGATTCGATAGAGATTTTAAAGTAAACCTCGCCCCTGACTTCAATGAGAGTATTCGCCGTTACACTCTAGAAAAATTTTCGAATGATGAATTAGAAAAAACTTCTCTAAATATTTATACGACTTTAGATTACGACAAACAAAGTGTGCTAGAAGCATCTCTCAGAGAAGGAATTGAAGATGTTCGAAAAGTTTTAGACAAAGAAAAACAAGCCTATATAAAAAAGGGAAATGATACTGAAGCAAAACGTCAGGCGGAAATTATTGATAATATGAATGGGAGCGCTGTCTCTCTGAATCCCTATAACGGAAATGTGGAAGCGTTAGTCGGAGCTTATAAAATTTCTTCTATTTATAGATTAAATCGCGCGGAAGAAGCGAAACGCCAGCCGGGCTCTGCAATCAAAGGAATTATATTTGCACTTGCCCTGGAGAAACATATCATTAACCCCTCGACACTAGTGAAAGACGAAAAAATTAACATCGGCGGTTACACACCTAAAAATTGGTATGGTTCTTATAAAGGGTATATCACAGCAAGACACGCACTCGCTCAATCAGTAAATACAATTGCAGTAAAACTTTTACAGGAAGTAGGAGTTGGATATTTTTTGGAGAAAATGTCTCTTATCCTCTCTATCCCAACTTCCGAATTAAAGGAGCGATTTGGGAATAACCTATCTTTGGCGCTAGGTTCTGGTGAACTCAGCCCAATGGAGCTAGCAATGGTTTACAGCACAATTGCGAACGGTGGATATAAAATTCGTCCTAAAAAAATTCTAAAAATCACAGATGATGATGATATTGATAGAACACCGCCAGAGCTCTATACTGATGAAGCAAAAGAACAAATTCTAGATCCAGTTGCTTGCGCTATGGCAATGAATCTTTTAGAGTCCGTGTTAAGCGGCGAAGGTACATTACCCGTAAGAGGCAAAGAAAAAGATAAAATTCCACTCGCAGGTAAAACTGGAACAGTCCAAACTCCCAAAAAAGCAATGGAAAAATGGGGAAATCGAAAAGGAATACGAGACTCTTGGTTTGCTGGAATTCTGCCAGGCAATGTCACAACTGTCTGGGTTGGAAATGATCAGAGTGCTCCGTTTCCTGGATCTGGCGCTGGCATTAGCGGAATGGTGTGGCTAAGATATGTTAACTTCATGCGTTCCCGAATTAGTCCTGACGAAAAATTAGTGAAACCGTTTGAAGGCGACTTTGTACAGATAGATATTTGTGGGGAAACAGGGATTTTGCTCCAAGATGCTCCTGAATGTAAATTTCCAATTTATTCTCAGTATTATTTTAGAGGATCAGAGCCTCAGGCTAACAACCCTCCTCCCCCAGAAGTAAAAGTTGATACGAAACCAACTACTCCGGCTACGGATGAAGGAACTAGTTTTGAAGATGATGCTGAGGATAATCCCAATCAGTCTACGGAAATAGTTCCAGAACCAGAACGTCCATCCGAAAAACTTCCGGAACCGGAAATGAATATAAAAGAAAATATGCCCGCTCCTGAATTGAAAAAACCTTCTGGAGAATAGAAAATTTTGTCCATTTTTTATACTCCTTTTCAAAATACAGGTAGGGCATTTCGATTTTCTTTAATTATTTATTTACTCTGTCTTGTATTCAATACTTCCTTTCGAGTTATGGGTTTTGATTTAAGTAGTGAAATTCATTCAATTCTAAACGGAGATTTTTTCTATTTGATTTTACTCGTAAATCTAAAGATATTTTTGATTTACTATATATTTTATTCTACTTTGCAGATTAGTTTTGATTTTTTAGCAAAAGAAATTTTTCCTTCTTTAAATAAAAATCCAAAGTCCAAGAAAATAACTTTATTTACTTACTTCGTATTTGTTTTTTTTACCCTTTGCCTATTTTTTCATTCCGTAATCCATTATCCGCAGATGTATGGAGAGTTTTTTTATATCCGCCATACGTATTTTCAAAGGTTATTGTTTTTTTTAACAGATCATGTAAATCCTAAGATACTCGAAGTATTTTTTATTGGGTTTATTACTTCTTACCTTTCTTTTTTAATTGTTGGGTTTTTATACAAGGGGTATTTGCGATTTATCTTTCTATTTATATTTCTTGTTTTACTTTTATTTTTTCATATCAATAGTTTTATTTATGGGATAATCCCATTATTCCTCACTTATCAATTTATTCGTCGTATGGATATTGATATTAACCGCTTTGCAATTTTACCTGTGGTCTTTATTTTATTTTCTGTGATTGGGTCTTATTATTATTTTTCTTTTTTCTTTCACTTTCCCGGACTTGAAAATTCAAAAGATTATAATTTACTTATCATCTCTGCGGATAGTCTTCGCGCAGATAGAATTGGTGCGAAGGTAAATGGAGAAAGTATTACTCCGAATATTGACAAGTTCAAAGAAGAAGCATTTGTATTCCAAGATCATCATGTAACCATTCCTAGAACCTTCCCAAGTTGGGCGGATTTACTCACGGGGGAATATAGCATGTCGCATAAAATTCGAGATATGTTTCCAGCACCCGAGGAAAAAAAGAATCTAGGTAGTCCTGAGTTCTTGGCTATTGGGCATTATCTGCAAAAGAAAAAATATAAAACTGCGGTATATTCTAATTTTGCGGGAGATATTTTTACGAGAGCGGATTTTGGATTTGAGGAAGTTCATACTCCTGATTTTAATGCAAAGATTTTAGTGACTCAAAAGAATTTAGAGATTCAAGTTTTTTTACTTCCGATTCTTACTGGTTCGTTTTTACGCGGTGGAAATTATTTCGAAGAAGTAGATGGCTTTTCTAACTTGGGAGATGGAGACCGAATTCTTCCAGGAATTTATTCGTTTATTCGGAAAGAAAAATCGAATCCTTTTTTTCTAAATGTATTTTTCTCGGTAACGCATTTTCCTTATTCGCCGCCGTATCCTGAGTATAAAAAATTCACTGATCCAAATTACTACGGGATTTACAAATACTTTAAATTCGTAGATCCAACTTCTGATTCTAAACCAAATGAAAAAGATATAGAACAAATCAAAGCTGTGTTTGATTCTTCCGTGTATTCATTTGATGAGAGTTTTGGGAAAATCGTGAGTTACCTCAAGAAACATTCTGTGTATGATAAAACGTTAATCATTATCACGGGAGATCATGGAGAGTCGCTCTATGAGGACGTACATGGACATGGTCATGGAGAGCATTTACGCGGACCTCATATTACGCAGGTTCCACTAATTATCAAGTTTCCTTTTGATTTTTTTAAGGAAAGAGAATTTCATGAATTCAAAGGTGTGACTAGTTCAATAGATTTAGCGCCTACCCTATTAGAATTTTTTCAAATAGAGGCTAATAAGAATTTACCAGGAAAATCTTTGATTCCGATTTTAGGAAAAGAAGATTGGGTAGAGGACAGAACGGTTTATTCGGAAACTGGAATTTGGTTTTCGGATATTGGAGACCATTTTTTTCAATCGCAAAGAATTATGTACCCGAGCATTTTAAAAATGCACCAGATTGTTCCGGAAGAAAATTACCAGATCATGATTACAGATCCTTATTTTCGAGAAACTATTGCATTTGCCAAACACCGCTCTCTTATGAACTCTCGTTATAAGTTTATTTATATTCCAACTAGAGATGGGGTAATCTATGAACTGTATGATAGAATTTCCGATCCGCTAAATTTGAATAATATTGCCAGTTCAAATCCTTTTATAGTTGAACAAATGAAAAACGAATTGTATAAATTAGTTGAAGAACGAGAAGGTGCGAGTATTATCGGCGATTATATTTTACCACCGCCGGTTACTAAGGAGTAACTCACGTGGCAGAAGAAAAAAACGAATTAAATAAAATTTATTCCGAAATAGAGTCAATTGAAAGTAAAATCGGAAATTTGCAGGGTGAGTTACGACATTTAAAAACTAAATTAGACTTATATGTAGAGAGAACAGAAAAAGCAAATAAAGAAGAATATATAGTCGATCCTGTTTTAGAAGAAGAGTTGACTTCTCCAATCACTGGCTCTCATGAAGTTGTTCTTGCAACAGAGCCTACTTCTATAGAGAGCAAACCGGTTGTTATCCCCAATTCAAAACCGCAAACTGTCGGAATTGTTCGTCCAAGTTTTACGACTGACTCTTCTCCTAAAAAAGTAGAATCTCATTCGATTCCAAAACCTGTTGTTGCGACAACGCAAGTTACCCAATCTAAAACACCAATGGAGCCGCCTCCGGATTTATTCGATGATCTCAAAAAATGGGTCAAGGGGAAAATAGGAAATATCCCACTAGAAGAATTTTTAGGAGTAAACCTACTCAATAAAATTGGGCTTCTACTTTTAGTAATCGGTTTTAGTTTTTTCTTGAGACTTGCTTATGATTGGATTGGTCCGTTCACTAAAATCGGGGGAATGTTGTTGTTATCCTTGGCTGTATTTTGGGGCGGCGATAGACTTTATAAAAATAAATCTTATTCTATTCCGGGCTTAGGGATGATTGCGGCAGCTTTTTCTATTTTTTATTTCACGGTCTATGCGTCCTATAATATTGAAGCCACAAGGATTATCAGTCCAGAGAACGGGCTAATAGGATTTATCCTCTTATTTTTAGCATCTGGAATTGTAATTGGCGCGAGTTTATGGTACAAAAAAGAAGCCCTTACTTCCTTCGCTTATTTTCTCGGTTTTATTACAATTTCTATCAACGAAAAAGCGGACTTCAATTATTTTTCAATGGCGAGTGTGGTTATCCTATCAGTTAGTTTGATTGGAATTATGACTGTTATGCGCTGGAAGTATTTGACTGGAGTGGGAATTTTTGCATCTTATGCTAACTATTGGCTCTATGCGCAGGGTCTTCCTCGAACGGCAGACGGCTATTTACTTCGTATTTCTGAGACTGGGCAAAATTTCTACTTGGAGTCGATACTCTATCTACTTTTATTTTGGATTATTTTCTTCGTGTCAACATTCACCATGAAAGTAGAAGATAAGAAGGACGAAAAAATTGCGTCTGCGATTAATATTGTAAATGCGTTTTCGTTTTTTGCGATGTTTGTTTATATTCATCCCGAACCAACAGAGTGGGGAGCTTTTACTGTGACGATGGGAATGGGAATCGTTTATATACTTGGAGCATTTGCGGGAAGAAAGTCAGGAAGAGAGTTTCTATGGAACTCCAGTTTGATCTTGGGGATATCACTTATTACCCTCTCGATTCCTTCTAAGTTTAGCGATTACGGACATGTATTTGGCTGGCTCATCGAAGGAAGTGTCTTGGTTGTTCTCGGGTTTATGTATAGGGAGACCTACCTAAAGAATCTTGGGTATTTAGTTTTATTTTTAAATCTCGGAAGATTCTATACTCTTCCTTATGGAGATTTTTTCTATTCTTCCACTCCTCCCCTACTTATATTTGATTTGAACCGTGGATTGATTTATCTATTTATGTTAGGTTCGTTTTTCGGGCTTATCCCTGTTATCCGAAAATATTTATCAGAGTGGTCAGGACTTGATAAATTTGCTTATGGGAGCTTTGGTTTTCTCGGAAGTCTGACTCTATATTTATTCTCGTTTTACTTGGTACAAAAACCATTTCAGGCATATATAATTATTTCGGGAGCGGGTCTGTTACTGGGTCTTGGGATTTATTTAAAGAATAGAAATTTTTATTACGCCTCCACGAGTCTAACGATAATTAGCCTTTTGGCTTCCCTTGGACTCATTTTTCCGAAAAACGGGATTCCGCATGAAATAAATCATATTTTATGTTCGTTGTTTTTAATCATGGGTAATGGAGTTCAATACTACTTAGGAAAGGAAAATTTACTTTTAAGAAGATATTTAGGAGATATTGCGATTACTCCGCGTAAGTCGAATGTTTCTTTTTCGATGAAGAATATTTTTCTGAAAGGAGAAGTATTTTTGTGGGTAGGTAGCATTGCTTTTATTGGGCTTACTCTTAATGAATTTACTCCTTATATACATTCGCTGTCTTTATTAGTTGCGGTTAGTCTATGTTTTGCGATTCAGAAGAAATACAAACAGGGAAGTAGAACTGGAATATTTTTATATTTTCTTACATTCGTAGCTGGGCTTTACAGGTATAAGCTGTATAACACAGGAAATCATTCTTGGGATGAAGTTGCTTGGGTTGCGCTCGCGAATCTTTTCGTATTTTGGATTTCCGGTTTTGGAATTTTGTATTTGAGTAAAAAATATTCCGTTAAAGAGGAGATTAGAAAAATACTAAGTCCAGTGTTACTTTCTGGAACAACTCTTGTGGCAATGTTAATTGGAAACATTTTAATAGATGAACCATATCTACTATCTTTTGCGGCTATTTATTCTTTGCTCCTAGTAGGATATTACAAATATAATCAAGATGAATTTTGTATTTATAACTCTCTTCTAATTAACTGGTTTACACTAGTGTTTGGCTTGGGAGCTATGATGATTCAAAAAGAATCACCCGATGGAGTATATGAATACATGAACTTGGTAACATATACAGCTTCCTCTATTTTGACGACAATTCTATGTTTTCAGCTTACAGATAAAGCACTCCCGCGAATTCTATTTTACGCGCAGAGTCTAATCGCGAGTATTTGCTTTATTGTAATTGTTGTTCCAGGGGAGTATCGCCCAATTGCATTTTCTCTTTTGCATTTCGGACATATTTACTTTCATATTAGGACTAAATCTATAAAGTTTTACGAATACTCTTACCTGACTTTAGGTATATCAGTATTATCCTTTCTGTATCAAACTGATTTTTTAAGTTCAAAAATACTTTGGGACACAAAGGGAATTCTTTTAATTGCAGGTTATGCCGGATTATTTGTCGCGCAAACTATATTTATTTTTGCAAAAATAAGCGAATCAAGGGATCGTTATCTTTATTATATTTTAAATTTCCTAATTGTGTTTTGGGCAATCTATTCTGCGGCAACTATTGAATATGCAATCCTTCTATTTTCGGTTTTTGTATATGCAAATAGCATTTTACTCGCCCGATTTAACGTGAAGGAAATAGAGAAACTTTACTATTATCCCCTAATTCTCACTGTTTTTAGTTTCCTTTATTTTTTAGGTTCGAATGATAAACCTAACCTACTAGAAGAAATGGATTATAAAAATTTCACCATCGGCATATTGACATTATTCTTAGTTTTGCGCGGAGTGAAAGACGTTGAAAATTATAAATCAAAACAAGTAGATTATAAACCTCAAAAATACAGTTTTGAAAAAATTATTACCTTAATTTTATTTTCGGAATTTATTTTACTTACGATGACGGTAGTAGATATACGATGGTGGAGTTTGATTTGGACAATCGAGGCATTTAGTTTTATTAGTTATGGAGTCTTTCGATCGCAAGCATTAATACGATACGCTGGGTTTGGATTAATAGGATTAGCCGTTCTAAAACTAGGTTTCTGGGATTTACAAAACTTAAAAGAAAACGTTCGAGTATTGGTTTTAATTTCTATCGGTGGGTTATTCGTAATTGCAAGTTTTCTTTACGCGAAGTTTAAAGATAAATTATTTAAGGCTGAGGAATAAATTCTTAGTTGCAAAATGAAATAAAACTATTCCAGAAAGTTTTATTTTAAAAAGAAACTTTCTTGCCTTAAAGAATAGAATATCTATGCTAGAAACCGTATGAAATTTCATCAATATAATACTGATATTCCCCAAATAGAAGAAATTGGAAAAGATTTATTTAAGGTTGTGTTGCCTCAACCTTTTTATGCGCCTAACAATATATATATCCTAAATGGAAAAGAGCCGGCGATGATTGATTCAGGATTTATTTTAAATCTTGGTTTATTACAAAGGGCGATGAAAAAAATAAATCTCTCCCTCGCGAAGATTCAACATATTTTTTATACTCACAATCATTTAGATCATATCAGCGCGAGCCTTACACTCAGGGCTTATACAAAAGCAAAACATTATGGAATGCAGGGAATGGCAAAGTTTGTTGGAAAATTTCCTACCCATAATGAATCATTTCAGAGAACAATGAATCGATTGATTTACAAAGCGATTCCTGATCCAGAAAAACGAAAAAAAGAAATCCAACAATCCGAAAAAGGGTATAAAGAGCTATTAACCGCACTCAAAGGCTCTAAAAAAACAGATCCACTTCTTAGAATGGACGTAGAGCTTGTAGAAGGAGATGTAATTGATATTGGAGACCGGCTAATTGGTTTTATGCACACACCGGGTCACAACTTATGGCATTTATCTCCTTACATTCTCGGAGAAGGAATTTATTTTACAGGTGACTTAGTTCTGCAAAATATTTCTTCTATTTACGCTGAATTCGATGGAAATTTAAGCCATTATCATAAGTCCTTAGAGCGTCTATCCAATCTCCCCATTAAACGTCTATTACCCGCTCATGGTCCTGAGCCCGAAGATCCTAAACGTGCGATGAAAGTCCTTATTAAAACCTTGAACTACCATGAACGCGGTGTTATTCGAAGACTCAAACTAGGGGCTTACGACTTACATGAGTTAGCTGTTGAAGCGATGGGAGAAAAAATAGCGGGTAGTCCTTATTATGTGGTGGCTCTTGCAATTATTCAATCTATTATCCTAAAACTCATTTCTCAAAATCACGTTCGTATCTTGGAAATAGATCCGCCGTACGAAAAATATGAATGGATTGGAAATTAAATTCTTCAATATTTTTTGAGTATTCCGGCTAATACTGAATCGCCGTTTCACTGGCTTTTGGAGTAGGTGGGCATGATTCGTTTTCTTGGTTTAATATTTATTGTTGGGAAAGATAATGCCCTGTAGACATAGCTTTATCTTTGATTTGTTTTGTGGAAATTGAATTTGTATCGGTGTCAGGGCTTTTTCTTTTTTTGCTACACTTTTACATGATAATTTCGTGCAAAGTTCTGTTCAGACCGTTTTAAAGTCCAAAAACTTTGTAGTTCTAGGTTGGGGGACGTTGGAACTGCAAAGCCCAAGCCGGTATGAACGAGAAGATACCACAACCCCATAATATCCAGTTTCAGTAAATAGACAAACAACCAACAGCGAGATTTGCCAAAAGCTAGAGCCAGTTCCCCAAGTTCAATCCAGTCCGAATTGGAAGGACGAAATCCCACACGACAAAGATTTTGCCCCTCTTCTTGGTATTCCGTTTTTACCGTAATAGGTTCAGGAATCATTCCGGAATGGGTCAAGGTTCGGTACATAAAGAGAAGATTTCTCAGATATACAGAAATATTGCCTGCTCCATGGTTTTTCACCAAGAACACAAAGCTCGGAATGAGATTCTCAGGAATCAGTAGAGTTGAGACCGTATGGTTTCTATCGTCTATCGTATCCAGTAAAAATTCGTTAGAGTTTTGAAATACTATCATACTCTTACTAGCACAAAAAAAACTTATTTGGTGCGCAGAGTTTTTTAAAATTTCTAATTATATCAAAAAAATTCCTCTTTTTCTATTGATTGATTTTTTCAATTACTAGCCTAAATCCTATTGTGTGAATATTTTTATTCCAAAAGTAATTTCTTTTTTTACGTTTGTACGAGCGAAGTTCGTAGAATTCACTTCTAAATGACCCACCTCTTAAAACACCAAATTCTCCTTCTTTGGTATTGACTGGATCTATTTCAATCGAGCTTTTATAAAAATCATTTTCAAATAAATCCAAGCACCATTCTTCTACATTTCCTGCCATATCATAAATTCCAAATGCATTAGGTTTTTTCTGCCCAACCGGACTCTCATATTTTCATAGCCTATATAAAATAAAGAAAACAAGACTACCAAAACGAACATATAATAAAATTTATTCATCGATAAAACCTTGGATTGTTGGTTAATTAATCAGCCCCTTTTATAAAACAAAGAGGCTAATTTGAAGTATTCTACATTGCTGTAGATCTGGGTTGGGTAGTTCACTCAAAAACATGAAAATAACTAATCCTTGCTCCTCTATCCATTAATCTTTCTTCAATTACTGGAAATTGTAGAGAAGCAGAAATAAATCCACCTTTGTAAATTTGGTAGCTAAACCCAGGATACACGTTCCAAAATTTCGAATTAACATCAATGCTTGAATTATACGGTTTTCGACATTCTGTTTCTGCAAATAAGCGGAAATTCTCTGTTAGCCCATAAGAAAGAGCAAGACCACCTTGGTAGTATCTTCGGAATTGTTCTTGTTGATTTTCTTTAAAGGCTTTGTTGGTTTCTGATTGCATTTGCAAATCTATGATTGCTTCAAAGTCTCCAAGTTTTAAACCTAAATTTAAATTTGGACGGATAAGATAGAGTTCAGGTGCAACTCCTTCTCGAGCATATTTGGGAGATTGTTTATCAAAACCTCTCACACCTCCACCCCATACGAATGCCCCGCTAGAAAATTTGTGTTCACTCGCAAATTTCAGTCCTACATTTAGACGACTTTGTTGAGTGAGCGTCGCTGAGTCTGATTTTTCCCATTGCGTTTTTGTTGTTCCTGCTTTAACAGAAAAGTACTCAAAGAACTTAAACTCGCCTTCTATAGAGCCTTGTTTTTCTCTTTCGTAAATATTATCTTCTCTCTTTTCTACTCCCTGACCATCGATGCGGATTTTTGTATATACCGCAGCCGGCTCAATACGGAGAGGGATTGCAAAAGAACTTTTTTCATTTCCATAAATACTTATTGTTAAGGCTAACAAACATAATGCGATAAAATTTTTATTTTTCATAGTTTGTATATCCTTCTAGCACACTTACATATCTTTTGGCTAACAGGCTGAAACCACCTGAGTTTGGATGAATACAATCCCACATGTGACCTGCCGCCGAAGGGTTACCGCCTAACGTTCCCCTTAAATCAATGTATCTTAATTGAGTTTCCTGCGTAGTTAAGTCTCGAAGTAAATTATTGTATTCATTTAAACCATCAACTACTAACGACTGGATTTCTGGATCTGTTAAACCTGCATCTTGTAAGGTAGCTCTACAACCTGTTGATCCACCCAGACTTGGAATATCTGGATTCGAATAATCGTATCCATAGATGATCCAAGTTAGAGGCGCTCCCCCGTGTTTTTGAACCTTATAGATATTTCCAGTGTGAATCATGTCCAACAAAGTGTTCCTTACTAATGTAAGTCTTTCTTGTTTTTCTGCAGCAACACGTCCAGCATACTCAGACACAGAACCTTGGATATCATTACCCCCAAGGGATAAAAGCATATATTTAATATCAGGACCAGCTTCATCAATTATCCTGATATGCGTTCCACTATCATAAATTCTTTTCATTGTCTGACCTGCGAGAGTAGATCCAACCATCTTATATTGGTAGTGTTTTTCAAGTTGCACTCGCATTGTTTCAATAAGCGGGACTCCTAATGCTAAATCAGTCCAGCTATCACCTAAAATCCCATACTTTACACCTCTTTGTGTAGGGCAGACTCCGCCTACATAACATAGAAGCTGAGACCTAAACTGATCTGGCGATTGGCTTTTTTTTGTATCGCAATTGAAGAAATAGATAAAGATTAATCCTATTAATAAAATTCTTTTTTTCATTCATCCAAATTAGGAGTTTTAATTTTGGTTGTCGATAGATAAATTTCTCACCGTAAGCAATTTTAATAATTCGCTTTTGAGTTAAATCGAGGGTCTAAATAGACCAAGTCACCAGGTTTATCTTCAAAATGATTAGGTAAAACTGGGAAATTATTACCATAAAAAAGTTTTTGCCATAGAAATTAATAATATTATGTCTCAATACTTTAAAGAATAATTTTTTTGATTAGTATATTTAATCGAAGTGACGAAAATTTAGAACCTTGTAACGGCAAATATCCATTATCCAATAAAAATCTATCGCCAAAAAAATATTATGTCCTATATATGAGCTAATGCGTAATTTTTGAAAAAAAAAGTATTTTCAAAAAATTTCCTATTTGAAAAAGTTTTCTTCCTATAGAAAAAGTGTACTACTCATAATCTAATTTGTCCTATAGTTTTATTAAATGGATATATGAATGAAGATGAGATTCTGGAGGGTATAACAAATATGTTGCAATCTAATTTAAAATTTGTCGAGACTAACAAAAGTTTAGATGGTTCCTATTTTTCAAAATCCGAAATTTTAGAAATTATATCGATGATCAAAGATAATTATATTCATTTGATTTGGTTTAAGCTTCTCTACTCTTTCGGTATGACATTGCACGAACTTGTCCATTTAAAAGTTGGAGATATAGATTTTGAATCGTGTAAATTAAAAATTCATTCCAGTAAAAAATTAGCTCCTAGATCCTTGGATATTCCAGAATCCTTACTACGTGAACTCAGAATTCAATGTGACCGTAGGGATCCTGATTCTTTTGTTTTCCAAGGACGAATCGGAAAGTTGCATACTCGAACGATACAAAAAGCATTAGAAAAAGTTGAGTATAAATTAAATATTCAATTAACTATTGCAAAGCTCAGAAAGAGTATTGCAGTTCATTTATTACAAAATGGCTGGGATTATCGAGCTATTGGAGAGTTTTTGGGTCACGTGCACTATAGGGCAACTCGAAATCTATTAGGACAATATCCGGCAAATTATAAGAAAATGATTCTACCGTTAGATGAAATACTGCAATAAGCTTAAAAATTAACCTAACAGTTAAAAACATGTGTCAAAAACATCTTGACAATTATTTTATTGCAAAAAGACTAATTGACTAAGATTAATTTTTAGAGTTGATTAAGTAATTTTACTATTTCTTACTCAATTTTGACTTATTTGTTCAGGAGAATCCTTTGGATATCAAAACACAAACTATAGGAAAGCATGTATTAGTAAGGCTTGCAGGAAGATTAGACATTACTCAATCTGATGAAGTCGAGTCTCATCTCGCGAAAGACGTACTCTCTGGAGAAGGAGATATAATTATACACTTGGGATCCATTTCTTATATTTCATCTTCTGGCATTAGGATATTTGTAGGAATGGTACGCGAACTTAACCGACAAGGTAGAAAATTAAAGCTCTGCAATATTACTCCTCCAGTAAAAAAAGTTTTTGATGTAGTTGAACTTTTAGATCTTTTTGATGTATATGCAACAGAAGAGGAAGCTATAGCATCTCTTCCGTAGACACCCGAAGTGCTTATTCCTGATTTATGAAACATAAGCACTTTTTTTTTCTTTCTCTTTTTCTATTTTCCTTTTTTTCAATTTTATTTCATACAAATATTCCAGTCATCTGGCCGGACGAGGTCTTATTTTTTAATCCATCATGGGAGTTAGGGAATAACGGGATTATGCGCACATCCGTCCTCAATGGATTGATTCCCGGAATGGATACTCATACACTTTGGATGCCCCCATTGTATATGATTTCTCTTTCTTGGATTCTACAGATTTTTCCATCAGAGTTAATCACCGCTAGGCTCTTTAGTTCTTTAATAAGCTTAGGTTCAATATACTTAGTCTACAAAATTTGTATATTTTTTCAATTTTCTTCTCGTAGAATTATTGTAGTATTACTCTTATTAGCCACTGATTTTCTTTTTTTGAAATTTTCTCATACTGCTCGAATGGAAAGTCTTTGTTTGTTTTTTGCACTTGGGGCTTTTTATTTCTTGGTTCGTGGGGGTGTAGATCGTGATGACCGTCGTGACTTGCGTAAGGACTTGATTAATCAAGTCCTTACGCAAGTCACGACGACTCTTACTACGAAAGATATCCTTCTCTCTGGTATATGTCTTTCTCTTTCTTTTTTGTCTCATCCCTTTGGAATTGTGCATTCGATTCCTGTTTTATTTTTGCTTTACCAAAGAGATAGTCTTAGTTTTAAAAATATTTTCCTTTATGCATTTGCTGGTCTAATTCCAATTCTTATTTGGGGAATTTATGTTTTTCCAAATTGGGATTTATTCATTGTTCAGTTTGGTGCACAGCTATCACGAAAGAATGAGCTTCTTGGAAAATTTACCTGGGTGGATAAAATAAAAATTATTTTTTCTGTCTATAAATTTCCAATGATTAAATTGGGATTATTTGTTATAACAATTGGTATACTATTTTTGAATACCCCCTTTGTAAAGTGGGATAAAAGGAGATTACTCCGATGGCTAAAAAATTCAGAGTCCTTCTTCTTTATTTGGCTTTTTACTATTCTCGGATTTTTGTTGGTATCGAGTGAGTCTTGGTATGTATTTCATATTGTCGTTCCGTTTACTCTTCTGTTATCCGCAGTCATAGAAAAAGAAAAATTTATTTTTAAATCGTTTTTAGTTTTTAGTTTTTTGTATAATATAGTAGTAATTATTTGGGTACCATTCAGTCTTTATTTCATTTATAAATCTCCAGAAAAAACAGAAGAGTTTTTTCATTTAATAGAAAAAGAGGTCGAGCGCAAAAACAATATTTACCTCCAAGTATTTCCTGATCCTTATTTTTATTTACGAAAAAAATTTCCTGAAAAAACCTTACATGAATTTATTCCCGGTGAACTTTCTGCGGTCCAAAAAAGAAATCCTGATGGGACCGAAAAAATAAGTTTACTCGCACGATTAGGCATTACCAAAGAAAATTATAAAATTGATGCAGATTTTTATAAAGAAACCATTCATAAACAGGAAGTTTTCTTATTTTATAATGAAAATTTGATGAACGACTATATCCGCGAATACCTAAAGAAAAACGAAAGTCGATTTGATCGGAAATTGATACAGGTAGAGACACCTAAAGGGAGTGATTTAAAGTTAGAAGTTGTTCTATATGTACAAAAATAAAAAATCTAACCTTTTTTCTCATATAAATTAAAATTTGTAGTCAAAAACCTCTATTTCAGGGATTTGTTATTTTAAGAGTACACTTGGAGTAAGGGAATGATTTTTGATAATTTATATGCTCTATTTTCAAATGACATGGGTATCGACCTAGGTACTGCGAACACGCTTGTACATGTCAAAGGACAGGGCATTGTTCTATCAGAGCCCAGCGTCGTAGCGGTTCAGGCATCAACAGGTAAGGTTTTAGCCGTAGGGCAAGAGGCAAAACGTATGCTTGGTAGAACTCCGGGTGATATAGTCGCTATTCGACCGATGAAAGACGGAGTTATTGCCGATTTCGAAACTGTCGAAAAGATGATTCGTTATTTTATAGCCAAAGTCCATAACAGAACAACCTTTGTAAAACCTCGTATCGTAATCGGTGTTCCGTCTGGAATTACTGAGGTAGAAAGACGTGCCGTGAGAGAATCTGCTGAACAAGCCGGTGCACGTGAAATTTTTCTAATCGAAGAAGCCCTTGCTGCTGCCATCGGGGCAAATGTCCCAATCCACGAACCTGCTGGAAATATGATCGTCGATATAGGTGGTGGTACCACTGAAATCGCTGTCATCTCTCTTGGCGGAATGGTGATCGCTGAGTCCATCCGCACAGGAGGAGACGAATTCGATGAAGCTATTATTAAACATTTACGTAACCAATACAACCTTGTAATCGGGGACAGAACTGCGGAAGATATTAAACTTACTATCGGAAATGCTTATATGGATAAGCGAACCGATACCATGGAAGTAAAAGGTAGAGATGCTATTTCTGGTCTACCTAGAACATTAGAACTTGATAGCAATGAAATCCGTAAGGCACTTAAAGAGCCAACAGACCAAATTTTGGACGGAGTCAAACGTGTTTTAGAAAAAACTCCACCTGAACTTTCGGCTGATATTGTAGAGCGTGGAATTATTTTAACCGGCGGCGGATGTTTACTTCGTGGATTAGAGTATTTTATTTCTAGAGAAACAGGTGTCCCTGTATTCCGTGCAGAAAATCCATTGACCTGTGTTGTGCTTGGAACAGGAAAATACCTAGACGAATTAAAATACATCAAACGTGGAGTTAAATAAGATTATTCCAATATGCTATGGGATAGATTTAGTCAACTCAGAGAATTTATTTCTGTCCTATTTTGTGTCCTATTTTCAATTTCTTCTTTAGTTTGGAATGGCAACCTTGTAGTTCGTGGGGTTGCTAGCACCCAAAGAGTGAGTAATGCTGTTTCCTCTTCTATTGATTCCTTTGGAAGTTTCTTTAAAAGTATCTATAACAAATTAGAATCTTATGAATCCATTCGTAAAGAAAGAGATTCCTACGCAAAGCTTGTTGAAGAATACAAGGTTTTGCCGCAAGATATTAGCACATTACGAGCTGAAAATGATTTACTTAGAAAAGAATTAGGATTTTCGCCTAAAGTAGATTATCCTTACATTAAAGCAGAAGTTCTATCCGTGCGACTAAACTCTATTTACCGCACTATTATCGTAAATAAAGGTAAAGATGCAGGGATTCGTCCTTATATGCCCGTAATAGGGCGTGCGTTAGATGAGTCAAATGGACAAGTAATCCAAGCGTTAGTTGGTAAAGTCATTGCTGTTACTGGTGGTTCAAGCGTAATTCAGCCCATTATAAATTCTAATTTTACAATGGGTGTTCAAATTCCTAAAACTAATTTCTGGGCGACGCTCTCTGGAAATTCTGGACGTAGTATGGAAGCTGTTCTAAATTACATTGACAATGGAATTATTGTTGATCCCAAACTCATTACTGGAAAACAAATTGGACCGAGTCTTCCAACAAATGAAACTAGCTTTATTGAATCATTTGGAAATCTAGGAAAAACAATTTACTCCTCGTCTGGCGGCGGAGTATTTCCTGCTAACATTCCTGTCGGAATCATTGTGGAAGAAGGTCAGCGATCCGGCGCATTTAAAACTGCTTACGTAAAACCATACATAAAATTTGAAGAGCTACAGTATGTTTCTATTATTAAAAAAATTCCTGACAAATGGGTAGAAGATTGGCCTGAAGAAAAAAGTATTTCAATTGAAAATCCTTACTTTGGTGAATTAAATTTTCCAGGAGAAATTTTAGAGAACAAAGACCAAACTCTCCCGAAAGAAAAAAAGCCAGCTCCTTCACCACTTCCAAATCCTGCACCTAATAAAGTAGAGGCTAAAACAGTTACTCCACCAGTTCCAGTTGTTCCAAAAGAAAAAAAGAAATTGTCTGTCGAAACTGAAGAAGATGAAATGTTACGAAAATTAGAGGAGCCAAGTCCATGATCTTAGAAAGAATCGTAATCGGAATTGGAATTTTACTCGCACATATTTTAAATGGTACGAATCTTTTTGATATTGGTACTGCGATCAAACCTGATTTTATGATTTTACTTGTAGTTTTTTTCGCACTTCGTAAAGGCGGAATGAGTGGATTATGGATCGGATTTATCGGAGGATTACTGACAGATGCCGCTCTCGGCGGAGAAGAAGGATTAGGCGGAAAAGTATACTATAAAATAGGAATACATTCTTTAAGTTTTTCAATTATTGGCTATTTACTTGGAAAGTTCGGAAGAATTTCTTACAATGAGAATTTTGTTTCTATTTCTATATTTGCTTTTTTGTTAACTCTCTTAACTCGTGGTCTAACCTATATGTTATTTAGTTTTTTCTTTCATCCTAACATGAATTACTCTTTTTTTGCGACTTCTATTTATAATGCAGCAATTGCGCCTCTTACGTTTTTTACTTTATCTTGGATTTATAAATTAGAGCCTACTTCGTCTGAGGGAATTCGATAGTGTCAAGAAATACGACATCATCTACTGAGTTTAAATTAGAGCAAAGTTTTAAGAATCGATTGTATTTTTTTACGGCGCTCATCGTTTTAACCCTGACTGCTTTTATTTTACAGTTATTTAATTTGCAAATTTTAAATGGTGCAGAAAATTCACTCAAAGCAGAAAGATTTGTAAGAAGAAGCGAGTCTCTACCTGCTGCGCGTGGACAGGTATATGATAGAAATTTTCTAAATCCAGAGATGTCAACCCAACATCTTTTAATTTCAAATTCTGCCTCCTTAGATGTGATAGTAAATTCGGGGCTACTCAAGAATAACCCCGAAAAAATAAAAGACTTCATGTTAGCCTTTTACCGCACTCTTTCGATTCCAGAGGCTTATTATGCGGATGAAATTAAAGAGCCTAAATTTACTAAAAAAGTTAGATCAAAAAATCCAATAGTCTTGCTCCAAGGAATTTCTCCAGAGCAACATGAACGTATTTCGGTTTTCGACAATATTTCCCGATTTGTATTACTAGTTCCTTCTCCGAAAAGAAATTATATCATGGGACCTGCATTGGCTCATGTTTCCGGCTACGTGGGATTACCCAATCTAAAAGATTTAACAAATCGAGAAATTAAATCCTATCAACTAGTAGGAAAAGGTGGACTTGAAATTCAATACGATTCTTATCTTCGTGGTACTGACGGATTTCGTTATCAGAAAAGAAATTCAGATGGAAATATTGAAGAAGAGAGAATTATTGAACATGCAAAAATGGGAAATCATCTAGTCCTAACAATTGATAAAAAAATACAATTTGCCGCCTACAATGCCCTAAAAAATTATAGAGGGACAGTTATTGCAATAAAACCGGCTACAGGAGAAATACTTGCGTTAACCTCTAATCCTAGTTTTGATCCAAATCTTTTATCTGGAAAAAATAAACAATTAAAGTTGCAGCATTTTAATCGAGTTAAGAAAAACGGTGGTTTTTTAGATATTGCACTTCAGTCTAAATTTCCGCCTGCATCCACTTTTAAAACCTTAGTTGCACTTGCCGCGTTGGAAAGTGAGCACAAAATTGATTTTAGCCCCTCTCAAACTTTTCATTGTAATGGGAAATTTATTTTAGAGTCTTCGATTGCAATTGTTCCAGATCAAGAGTTTAAATGTTGGGACAAAAAAGGTCATGGGACAAATGATCTTATCCATGCCATTGAAAAATCCTGCTCTGTTTATTTCTATAATCTAGGACATAAACTTGGATCAGAGGCAATTCTTTATTATGCGAAGTTATTTGGATTAGACAAAAAAAGTAATATCGATTTGCCAAGTGAAATTGAAGGTTTTGTTCCAAGCAATGAATGGAAAAAAAGATCTTATGGAACTAAATGGTTTGCGGGGGATACTGTGAATTTGTCGATTGGACAGGGATTTATTTCTTCTACACCAATCGGTATGACTTTATTTTACATGGCTTTACTTAATAATGGAAAGATATTTCAACCATTTTTAGTTTCGGAAATTCGTAACCCAATTGATAATTCGATTGTATTTAAAAATAACGGGAAGATGCTCAGAGATATTCCTCTCAAGAGTTCAACACTCGAAGCTCTCAAACAAGGCTTAAGAGCAGTTGTGAAAACAGGGACTGCCTCTCGTATTTTAAATTTACCTGACTTACCTGAGATTGCAGGAAAAACAGGAACTGCACAAACTAGAAGACGCGGGTTATCTAAATCGAATCATGCGTGGTTTATCGGCTACGGTCCATTTAACGCTCCTGTAGAACAACAAGTATTAGTCACTGTTTTCGTAGAATATGGAGTAGGTGGTTCGGTCGGCGCTGCACCTATCGCAAAAGAAGTATTCAAAGCAGCCTTCCCTCCGGGAACATTTAAAAGAACGGATAGAATTGATGGTAGTCGAATGGAAGATGAAATGCCTGTTGAGGAGATAATTCAGTAATGTCCGAAAGAAGATTAGAAAAAATTGATTACTTCTTAATTATTTCAGTAGTAGTTGTTGTGCTCTGCGGAATTTTCACTCTCTATTTTCAAGAAGCAAATATTTCCGATGGACCAGGAAAATGGTACAAACAGTTACTTTATTTTGTCATAGGTTTATTTATCATGCTTTTTATGAGTCGGGTTAACTACCAATTACTCGGTTCTTACGCATTACCAATTTATTTATTTTCCATTTTTTTATTAATTATCACTTTGATACCGGGAATCGGTTATTTACCAAATGGACGTGGGGCGCGATCTTGGTTAAAGTTAGGACCGTTTAGTTTACAGACGAGCGAATTCGCGAAATTATCCACTGTGATTTTACTCGGGCAATATCTTGTTTTAAAAGAAAGAGAAATCAGAAGTATTACAGTACTTATTATTCCTTTCATCATAGTAATTATTCCAATGCTATTTATTATCGTGCAGCCTGACTTTGGTACTGCCGTATCCTTTATCCCTATTTTACTTGCGATGTTATTTTTAGGTGGAGCGGATATAATGCATATTAGCTCCTTGATTATACTGGGTGGAATTTCTCTTAGCATCCCAATGTATTTGGAGTATACAAGACTTACTCTTATGGGTCCACTCACAGAGCTTCTTGCTAAGACAGAAAAAACGGAAGTCCTTTCAATAGTAAACCAACTGGGAGGAAAAATTTGGCCAGTATTAAACGGGGAAAATATTGCTGCGAGAGAAGCTGCAGGACTTGTAAATCCGAAGAATTTTAAAATTTTACAAGACGCTGTTGAACAAGTAATCGATGAAAACACAAGTTTTCTATTTAAACTTTTTTCCAGTGAAAGTTTTATGATTATGTTTGGCGGAAGCCTTATTTTCATCAGCACGATACTAATTGTACTTAGAATTACGAGAGGTTCGGAACATCTGAGAAAATACTATATCCCTTTGGGGGTACTCGGTATTAGCTTCATCTTTGCATTTGTAGTTACTAAAAAAATTCCATTCCGAGAAAATCAAGTAATTCGACTCACTGCGTTTATTAATCCCGATCAATTTAAACAAGGTGCAGGTTATCAACTGAGGGCATCAAAACCAGCGATTGGCTCAGGACGTTTTGTAGGTAAGGGATTTGGTCATGGTGAGATGACAGAAGGCAGAATTCCTCATGTTCCTGAAAGTAGCACCGACTTTATATTTGCCTCATGGGCTGAGCAAACTGGTTTTGTAGGGTCTGTTTTATTGTTATTTTTTTTACTGGCAATTCCACTTCGAGGTTTGCAGATTAGTTTTGAAAGTAAAGATAGATTTGGCTCACTCCTTGCAGCAGGCATTGTTGCTTTAATCTTTTTTCATATAGCGATCAATATCGGAATTGTGACGGGGCTAATGCCAATTACAGGCTTACCCTTATCCTTTATGAGCTACGGTGGTTCTCATTTAATCATGTCGATGGTTGCTGTTGGAATTATTCTTTCTATTAAACTAAGGAAACACGCGAATTAAAAATTTTTATGAGAAATAGAAGCATGATTCCTAAAGAGACTAGAGAATTTTTTGATTTAAAAAATAAGCTAGTGGAGGAAATAGAGAATTATGAAAAAAAAATTTATTCGGAAAAAGAAAATCTAAATCAAATCCAAAAGACATTTGCCCTATTGAGGGAGTTTGCTCTTAAACATAATTCTGAATATTTTCTACTTAGACTGGATACATTTGATAAGTTACTCAAACGAAACGCAGAAAAACGAGCTTATCGAAAAATCGAATTTGATAGAATGTTTAAAGTTTTAAATAAAATTAAACAGGAAGATAGTATTGAGTTTTTAAATGAAGCGATCAGAAATCGAATTGAAAAAATTTCCGAAAAACTTATTTACTCGAAGCAAAATAACAAACCAACAGAACAAAATGGCTTTTATTTATTTACCTATAAATCACTGAGTTTTTTGGTTCATAATTATCCTAGTAAAGTTTTAAAAGACGTAGACGCTACAAAAAACTTTATAAAAATAAAAGAAAAGCGTTATCCGATATATCCATCTTATATTAGTTTGCAAAGCTCAAAAGTTGAATTTCAATTAGAATATTGTAATCTATTAATTTTAAAAATAACTACTGGATATAAATGTTATAAATTTGATGAATTGGAGTTAGTAACAGATTTAACAAAAATATCATTGCAAACCAAACTAATCCCACTTTCTGACTCAATCCAAGATGTTAAACATTATGTACGTCTCCGTGGCAAACGGGTATACTACTTAGATGTATAATTATTTTTCATACATAGTTTTCATTTCATAAAATACTCTATCAGGTTTTACATTTTTATTCCATTCTATGAACTCAAACGTTGAAGTGTAGTTGGTTGCATTATCATTCATCTCTAATTTTTTTAAAGAAGAAATTTCAGAAATTGATTTATCTTCTCTAACTTTTATCTTTCCGTAATGAAATTTTAGAGTTTTAATCAAAAGTCCTTCTGGAGAAGTAAAATCTACTTTGCGCGGTGAGTAATCAGAGTTATCCACATAAAGTTCTATATGTTTATAAGAAGGAAAACTAATCGGAATCATTTTCACAATGCTAGACTCTGAAGTCTCTGGTTTAGTTCTATTTACGCTTTCAGGATTGTAATTTGCTTCATAGAGATAATTGCTAAAATCTCTAAATGTAAAGGATGTACCAAGAATACTTTGCATTTTTTCCATTTGCTCTATCTGAAAAAACTTTCCAGATAAAACATTATAATAAATTAATTTTTCTCCGCGTTTTATAGAAAATAATTTTGCGACCGGCTTATGATGAGTAATCTCAAATATGTAAAGAACATCTTCTTCCTTTTTAAAAATATTTACTTTCCAGAAATGAGTTTCATGATTTCCTTTTCGAATAGATAGTCTAGCCAGAGTTAAACCTTCGTTAATCCCAACGGCTCGGTCTAGTCTCTCAATAATTTCCTGTCCGCCTAGTTTTTCTTCGGCAACAATCGCAAAATGGGAGAAGAGTAAAAATACTAGCAGTTGTTTCATTTGAGTAACCTTGTTCATTTTGAAGCGATTTTGATTTATTTTTTATTAGATATACTGTATTTAGTATCGGATAATCTTATTATCATTGACTATATTTCACAAGTTTTATTTTATTTGTAAAATACGATAGAAAAAGCCAGACTAGATGGTCGAAAATATTAATATCTGATGAACGAACGGGACTATTTTTTTCTGGGGTACAAAAAAAGATTAAGTAATTGTACAATAAGTAGAAACATTTTTACTTGTATATTTTAGATAAAATATGGGAAATCAAAAATTAAAAGATTCAGCATTTACCAAAGGTCTCGAAAAGTTAGGCTTTGAAAAATCGGACGATACCTTCTTTTTAATTGAAGATGGGTTAAAAATATTTGATCCCGAAATTACTTTCCATATTATTCGAGCAAGGGATTTTGAAGCAAGTGCTATTTTTCTAAGAAAACAACTTAACGGTAGTTATAAACCTCAAGTATATCTATATGACTTTACCGAACAGGGATTTAATGAAAATAAGCTGACTGATATTCAAAAGAAATTATGGAGTAGCGGTGAAGTTCCATTAGCCTGTATATTCTATTCGACAGAAATTAAAATAATAGACTGCACAAAATCTATAAAAAAAGACGATACTCCAACTTACCTCGAAAAGAATCTAAGTTTGATCAAAGGAATCCATAAACTTTATAACGAACAATTTGCAATCAAAATTAAAAGTGGAGTTTTCTGGGAAGAAGAAGAAAACAGAAATAAATTCAAATTCCAAAATTCCTCTTACGAGAAATTAATAGAAAATATAAAATTCATTATATCTGATTTTAAAGAAAAACACCCTCGCCTTTCGGAAGAATTAATAAATAAAATTATAATTCAATCTATCTTAATTAAGTATTTAGAAGAACGAATAGATAACAATGGAAATAGACTTCTATCGAATAAATTTTTTAAAAAATATGACAACTCTGTTTCTTTCAATGATGTTCTTCAAAAAAAAGGTAAGTTCGTTGAATTACTTGAGGAGTTGAATGATAGAAATAAAGGTTTTAATGGAAATGTTTTTTATTGGACTGATAAAGAAAAATTAGAATTACGAAAATTAGACTTATCCATCCTTGCTGAATTATTAGACACGAATCGTTCTTTCGAAAATAGCCAGTATGAACTTTGGCGTTACTTTGAATTCAAATATATCCCCGTAGAGTTGATAAGTAGATTATATGAAGAGTTTTTAACTGGCAACAATGAAGAAGAGCAAAATGAAAAGAAAAAGGAAGGTGGAATTTACTATACTCCGTCACATTTAGTAAGACTCCTCGTGGATGAAGCGATACCTCTAAAGAAATTTAAAGAAATAGATTTGAACACTTACAAAATACTAGATCCTGCCTGCGGCTCCGGTATTTTTTTAGTAACAGCGTTTAAGCGCTTAGTACAAATTTGGCGATTACAGAATAATATGCAGTTACCGCAATTGCCTGATTTGAAAAGAATTTTATCAAATATCTATGGTGTGGATAAAGAAGAACAGGCAGTGCGATTAACATCATTTAGCCTGTCATTAGCTTTATGCAATGAGCTTGAGCCGCTTAAAATAATAAATGAATTGAAATTTGATGATCTGACTGAATCTAATATTATTCATTCTGATTTTTTTTATAAGCATAAGTTGGCAGCCCAAAGGTTTGATTTGATTATTGGAAATCCTCCTTTCAAAGTAGGGGCAATCCAAGATTATTCAAAGCAATGGGAATATAAGGGACTAAGTGTTAGTATTCCACAAGGTCAAATTGCTTTAAAATTTTTATCTGAATCATTTTCCTATTTAAAAGAAAAAGGGCTAGTTTGTTTAATAATAAAATCATCCGGTCTCCTATATAATAGCACTTCGGAGAAATATAAGAATCAATTATTTTCTCAATTAAATGTAGCTCAAATATTGGATTTTACTGCACTTGCTAGGAATAAATCTCTTTGGGAAAATGGCGCAGATGTAGCAACAGCTGCCATCTTTGTCAAAAATGAAAAGCCTGACTTCAAAAAAAATATTCTACATGTAACGTTTCGAAGAACGAAAGCAATCAAAGAAAGAATCATTTTCGAAATTGATGACTATGATTTACACTTCGTAAACAGACAAACAGCTATAGAAAATAATTTTATTTGGAAAAATAATTTACTCGGCGGCGGAAGAATCAAAAATCTTATAGAGAAATTTAGTGGTGTAAAAAAGTTTGAAGAGTATTTATCGATTAATAAATGCATAATTGGCGAAGGGTATAAAGTAGGGTCAAAAGGAAAATTGATTCCTGATTTTATTTATGAAATTCCGACATTACCCACTGAAGCTATCGATGAAGATAGAATCGATTTAGATAAATTAGAGAAGGTTAATAAAAAAATTAAATTTGAAAAGATACCAGATAAAGTTATATTTTACGGTCATCGAATTATTATTAAAGAAAATATTGGAACAAATAGAATTCCAATACACTTGACTAAAGAAACATTTTCCTTTCAACATAAAATAATTGGAATTTCAAAACATAACGATTTTGTTTTGCTAGAAAAAATTCTATCTTCCTTCCTAATTAATAATGATTTTTATAGATTCTATATGCTAGTAACAAGTGGTCAGGCATACGTAAATTTAAATACAGCTATCTTAAAAGCGGATATTATGAATTTACCCTTTATCGAAAAAGATAGCGGTTTATCTGAATTTGATAAAAAAATTATATATGATGTAAATAATGGTATGCAAGATTTTATCGCGCATGGAGAAAATTCAAAGGCTGTTAAGCCAATTCCTGACTCTGAATATGAATCATTTTTAAATAATTATGGAATTGAATTCTCTAAAGTATTAAATTTAATTTATGCGGATAATAGTAATAAATTTCGATTAAGTGATGTTGTTAAATTAGATTATTCTTTTATCGCAACCATTTTTAAATTTGACAGTCAAAATAGAGAAGCAGTTTTTCACACAAGTAACGAAAGGCTTGATTTAATAAACTTATCTAATGCCGAAATTTCCAGGCAATTAAATATAAATAAAATTATTAAAATTTATCCAGAGAAAGATACAATCGTATTTATTAAACCAAATCAATATAGATATTGGCTTTCTTTGATTGCATATCGAGATGCAGATAAATGCTTTGCCGATTTATCAGAGGCTGGTTACTAAATGATAATCGATGAAAACGAAACCACCGCGCAAAATACCGACCAATTTACCTTTCCGAAAGGAACTTCCGTAAATAAATTTGTAAAGTGCATCAGAGAAACTTCTGACTATTTTTTATCAGCGTTAAGCGGGCATCCGAATAAAGGCAAATTGAATGAGAACAGTTTAACTCAACTCTTTGTTACTCAACTTAACATTTATATTTCAAATGATTATCCATTTCTTGCTCAAACACAATATTCAGATACTTATTATGGTTCAAAAGGAGTTCCTGATTTTTTCTTTCACAAAAGAGAACTGGGAAAAGATTCTCCTGCTTTATTTGTCGTCGAAGCCAAAAGATTGCCCTCTCAAACATTCGAAAAGGAATATGTCATAGGAAAGACTAATAATGGAGGCATCGAGCGATTCAAAATCGAAAAACATGGAATCGGTTTAACTAAATGTGGTATACTTGGATTTGTCGAAAAAGACACCTTTGATGATTGGAAAGAAAGAATTAATCATTGGATCGAAGAACAAGTAAATACAGATTCGAATTGGAGCGCAAAAGAACGATTAGACCCTTTTTTTCATTTTAAATCAGAAGGAGACGTTCAATTATTTGCCCATTTAATATCTAATGTTATAAAGGCAAAGCCATTAGAGCTTCATCATTTTTGGATTAATTGTCAATAGCTTGATCATGCTCTAACTAAAACGTTATGGTTTACAGAAAGTTTATTCTAATATTTTTCTCAGTATTACTGGGATGTAATCCAAGTCCTTCTAAATCGGAGAGTGATCAAGAAAATCAAGCAGACAAAGTTTTAATTATTCAAGACATCGAAAGTTTTACACAAGAAGATTTAAGCCTCTATTGCGACTATATAGAAGACCCGACAGGATTACTTGGTTTTGAGGAAGTGAAATCCGAGGCTACAACTTGGCAAAGGATTCCAAAGCATAAAGTGAATTTCGGATTTAACGACTCTTATTTTTGGATTCGATTTTCCATTCACAATAAATCAGAAAAATTATTTCAATCTATATTCGAGATTTCTTTTTCTAGACAGGATTATATTGAAGTTTATTTTCCAGACAAAGAAAATGGATTTAAAAAATATATCACAGGGGATACTTTTCCGTATTCGCAAAGAGAAATTAAAAATCTAGGATTTGCATTTGAATTAAACCAAGAATCGAATACAAAACAAACATACTATTTAAGAACAAGAAGTACATATAATGGCTCCATAATAAATCCAAATTTATTTTCTCTAAATAAATTTCAGGAGTGGGTTTCAATAAGAAATCTTGTAAATGGAATCATTTATGGTCTCTCAGGTATAATGTTATTATATAATTTTTTTCTATATCTTACGATACGCGAAAGAGTCTATTTATATGTTTCCGCAAGTACTTTTTTCTTTTGTATATTTTTAATGGGGTTTCATGGTACTTCATTTCAATTTTTTTATCCTAATAATCCTTGGTTACAAAATCATGATTTAATCATTTTCCCGAACCTAACTATGATTTTTATGTTGCTGTATACAAACGAATACTTGGAATTAGAACGAAATGCTCCCCGAATGCGTTTAGTTAATAAGTATATAATTTCAATTTTTGTATTGATGCCTTTTGTATTTTTATTCACAATAAAATCAAATCCAGTTTTTACTTTTAGAGCTTTGGCTTTGATTGGGGTTTCTAGCTTTATTTTCGAAATTATTGTTGGTGTTTATCTTTGCATTAAACGGTATAGACCTGCTTATTATTATGTTGCTTCGTTCATTTCATTTTTTATAGGAACGATAACTTTTTTGGTGACAGTGACGTTTATTTTAATTCCAAACGTATTTATTTATTGGTCGTTTCAAGTTGGATATTCTTTCATGCTGATTCTTCTAGCTTTAGGACTTGCGGATAAGATTAATTATCTCAAAAATAATTTAAAAGAGGCTAACAGTTCATTAGAAATCAAAGTAGAGAAGAGAACGGAAGAGCTTTCCCAAGCATTAAAATCTATTCGTTCTGACTTAAACACAGCAAAAAAAATCCAAACGAATACGTTACCACGAAAAATTAATTTTCATGATTCACTCTCTGTCGAAGTAAAATACTTACCAATGGAGGAAGTAGGAGGTGATTTTTATGATATAATTCAACTGAATGAGAATGTAATTCGAATTTTTCTTGCAGATGCAACTGGTCATGGAGTTCAAGGTGCACTTATGACAATGACAATAAACTCCGAATACCAAAATACGAAGAGTTTTCCATTATCCCCTGGAGAGGTTTTAACTATTTTAAATCAACAATATTGTCATAGGTATTTTTATTTGAATGCCTATTTCACTTGTGTTTTAATGGATATTGATTTAGAGAAAAATAAAATCTACTATGCGGCAGGTGGACATCCAGATCAATTTTTATTCCGAACTAGTTCTTTGAATATCTTGAGTAGTACAGGTAAACTCATGGGTGTTACCAAGGATGCAGAATTTAAAACTCTAGAGTTTGACTTTGCGGATAACGATAGAATTCTCCTGTTTACAGATGGAATTTTTGAGGAGTTCAACGAGAACCGAGAAGAGTTTGGAGAGGATAGATTCTCAGAGGTATCACTGGCTAATAGAAAATTACCAAATGATAAATACTTAGAAAAAATTTTAGACATTGTTTTTGCTTACCTCGGAAAAAATTCACAACAAGATGATATTACACTCCTAGCTATTGAGAGAAAAAATTAAGCAGATTCAAATCCTCATTAATTAAAACTTCATTCCTGCTCTAAGAGAAGCATTTAATTCTTCATCTAAAATTCCATAAGAACTTTCAAAAGTTCCAGGGATATGATTTTTACGATTCGAAAGATTACGCACAACTAACCCACATTCAAAACTTTCTGTCGGCTGCAAAGAAATAGTAATATCGAATCTACTATAATTTTTTATATATCGAGAAGTTCCATTTTGATTTGCATAAGTTGTATCACGGTAATCAGAGAAAAAGCGGTTTACAATGAATATACTCAACTTGTTCCAATCAAATGTATACCCTGCTCCTAAACTTACAATATAACGGGGGAATAGCGTATATCGTTTCCCGTTTGGATTTTGAGAAGTAAAGAAAGCGGGATTTTGCGCAATTTTGAAATTAGACTCATTGAAAGTAATTAAATCGGGTTGCGTATAATCCTTAGAAACCACATGTGAACCTGCTAATAGAAAATCCCATTTTTCATTATTAAAATAAAATTCAAGTTCTACACCTCTAGACTTGTTTATACCTTTATTTTCCGCTTCTGCAATAAACGGTTGTGGGAGTCCAGATTTTAATACCCGGACAATTCCATTTTTCCATGTATTTTCGAATGTTATTAAGTTTACTTTCCAGTTTTTTTCTTTATGCATAATAGACACTTCGTAAGAGTCAATGGTTTCTGGTTTCAATTTACTATTTCCTAACACAGCGGTATTATAGGTTAAATCCTGTGCATTCGGAGCACGAAAAGCCCTTCCGTAAAGAGTTTTCAATGCAGTTTTTTCAGATAACATAAAGATAAAACCACCTCGGGGAGTAAATTGATTTCCAAAATCTGAATACATATCATATCGTCCGCCTAACAAGAGGTAAACTCTCTCTTTAAAAAATCCAGTTTTAGTTTGAAAAAAAGAACTTTTGATGGTTCTTTTCATACTTTCATAGGGAGCAGTTTGCCATTGTAATTTATTTTGTATTGCTAGTGCTGAATCGAGTCTGAATCCTGTCAGAGTATTTTGACTAGTAAAGGTAAGCTTAGTATCGGGAAATTGAAATTGGCTAAAACCGGAACTGATAATCCACTGTGTATTGAAAGAATTTTTAGATTGTTTTGCAGTCACAGTCGCGCCAAATCGTTGTTCTGTGGACTTATTTGCAGAACCAATTAATTCCGAAAATGGTGCTGGAATATAAAGTAATGTAGCAAAATTGAGATTCTGTTGCCAGCCATAAACCGTTCCGTCAATCGTGATATCGTTCGCAAATTTATATTCTGTTGTAAACTTGGTCATATAAAATTTAGCATCTCTGTAAGATGTATCTCGATTTAAGGAAACATTAGGACCTGTCCCGGGAAAATCTTTTCCATTCCATTCCGTTGTATAAATACCTAATCTTAAAGTTAAATTTTCAGTTGGTTTATAGTCAATCTTTGCAGTTGCCGTTCCATTATGGTATTGGTTTTTATTTACTCCGGGCATATCATAAATCCCTGGATAAGAATTAAATGGGGGTTGAATATAATTAACCCGTGGAACTAACGTATACAAATTAGAAGTATAAGGAGTCTGTTGGTCTCGCTGCCCCTGCCCTGTTGCAGATACATGAACTCGCAGCTTATTGTCATAAGCCCCTTTGCTTGATCGAATAAACCCACTATAAAATCCAAGTGTTCCTACCTCTGAATAAACTTCCGTCATATCTTTTTCTGATTCATAGGCTTTTATAGAATAGACTCCATGAAACGCATCACTTCCATAAATAGCAGATCCCGGACCTCGAATCATTTCAATTCTATTGGTACTACCCAAACCAAAATTAGATACATTCGATACTCCAGAGCTTTGGACAAAATTATTTACGGGAATTCCATCAATGAGTTTGGCAACTCCTGAAAAAGAATTATTATTAGTATATCCTCGAATCGAAGTTGCTTGTGCTCCGCCTAACGTATAATTATGCATGACCGAAGGTAAATGACCAACTGCCTCTACAGATTTTCTAGCACCGTATTTTTTCCACTGAGTTTCATCTACTGATGCAACAGTTGAACCTACTTTTAATTCATCTTCTTTAAAAAGAGATGCGACTTCTACTTGTCTATTAATCGCATTTTCTTGTAAAATTTTGAAAACTTCTGCTGTTTGTGTATCTGCATCTTTTTTAGGATAAGGAAATTTTTGTTTCTGACCAAGCTTTGAATTTTCTAATTCATTTAGATTATCCACTTGAATCTTTTTCTTGGAGTTAACGCGCAAACGGAATGTTAGCTTCTCAACTAATTGATCGATTTTTTTTTCTACTGCCTCTTTTACTTCTTGTTTATCTAAATCTATTCCGTCTATTTCTGAAAACGAATCAGATAAAATAACAGAGTCTATTATAATATCTTTTTCAGGATCGTAAATTTGAGAATACAGCTCGTAATTATCATATTTATTTTTACCAAAATACCCTCCGATTAAAAACTTGGATCCGGTCTCTTTACTTTTTTTTAAGGCAGTCTGATTATCGCTTTCGGAAATAGAATTAATCTCATATTTTAATTTTGTTATTTCCTTTTCTATTTTTAATGAGATCAAATTGGAAATATCTTCATCCGATTTGTTTATGGGTTGAAATTTATTTATTGTAACATTCTCTCTCGTATTTTGTGCAAAAAGAAAAAGAGGAAATAAAACATAAAAAAGTAAAACAATTTGAAACGTTATTCTCATAGCTAGAATCCTTTGAACATTTCTAGAGAATATGTTTTTTTTGGGAAAGTCTTTTTATTTCACCTAACACGAGTATTTCGCAAATTTCTTTAAAAACTAAAGTTATCCTAGATTCTTAAGTGAAACTAAGACTAACTCCTAATTTGGATTACTCGGAAATATAAACTTCTTTGGACAATTTCCAAATCCATTTTCGGCACCTCTGGTTTGAATTGGATTTCCCGGAATATCTCCCCATTCATATAAAACGAAAACACCAGATACAAATTTTCCTTTGCAGGAAAGTCGAATAACCCCATCTAAATCTGGAAGATTCTTTTTTACAATTGCGTTTACTTCTGCTTTGCCGATAGACTTATCAACGAGTGGTTCAAATGCGAGTGAAATTTTTTTTGTCTTTTCTAAAGCCCATTTAAAATAAGTTGATGCTTCCATAGGAGAGCATACTCCATGTTTAACCCACTCATGTCTCTCTAGACATTTTTCCCTTCCTGCCATATAGTCCTCACTTAATTCTTTCCATGTTTTTGAATCATAAAGACCTTTTGGTTTTGGATACTTGCAGAATTTCCCAAGTTTCACACTTTGCGTCTTACACTCATTAGGCTCACAGTTTCCTTCCGGAAATCCATTTGTGTAATTTGGCCAGAGTCCATGTAATTGCAAGATTGATTTTTTGGGAAATATCTTACAACTTGGATCATTCCCCGCTCTACTACAAAATGTTGCAGGTACTGTTAAGTCTAATCGATAGAGTTTCTCTTTTCTGGAATCCAAATCACAACTAGGCTCTGAAAATAAAGACGATAGTTGAAATATAGGTATGATAAATACTATCCCTAACCACAAAATTGAAATCTGATATCTCGTTTTTAACAAATTGGAAACTCCTTCGCAAAATAATAGGTAAATCTTGTTATGACGCTCATCAAAAAAAAAAATTTTAATACATTGAAAACATTTAACTTTTTGTCCAACGATCCTCGTCAAGGGATTCAGTGGAGAAGTAAGGTTCTAGTTCTTCTAAAATTTTATTATTCACAGAAATTGTTGCTATAGCAGGATTCCCTACTTCAAGTTTATTCCAAAAAAAGATAGAGCTGCTTTTTTCTTTTAGCTTAATATCCCGCCACGGAATTAAAATTTTCGGATGCCCAAATCGAAATAAAATCATAACTTCCATTCCAAGTCCTTCTGGATACAAGGATAATGTCATTACTCCGTTATAGTTTGAAAGACCGAGTTGAATTGACTGAAATTTTTTTACTTTGAACGGTTTCTGGGCGTTAAGTGGAAATTTATAACATTTATAAAGTCTGTTCCATCCTCCAAAACGGGAAACTAAAAATAAAATCCCGAGCCAAATAGCAGCGAAAAGTCCGCCACAGGTTATTAATATAAATATCACAAAAAATGACTCTGAGGTAGAATCCATAGTTTTCTCCTATTTTCTTATTTTCAATCCTTCTTTAATTCCTTCGCTGGGGAATAGAATTATTTCCTCGTTTTCCTGTAACCCCTCTGTAATCGAGACAAAATTTCCACTTCTAGTTTCTACTTTTACGATTGCTTTTTGTATTCTTCCTTTAACGACTTTGTAAACCGCCCAATTCTCTCCTTCTCGAAATAAGGAAGAAGAAGGGGCTAATACTTTATTATCCTCTTTTTGTATTTGAATTTTGCAAAGAACTTTAAAGCCCTCTCCCATATTTTCTGGTGTAATAAAATCGATTAAAACTTTTACTCTTTGTTCCTCTACTCCGAGGGAAGAAATTTTTTTAAATGCCTCTGGTTCGACTAATCGCACTTTTCCCTCCAAAGGGTTTCCGCCCCAACCTTCTATACTAACAGGATTACCTGCCTGTATTTTTACTGCTTCTTGTGTAAGTATTTCGACTACAATTTCTTGTGTAGATATGTCACCGATATCCATAATAGGATTTCCCATCGCTATAGGTCCTGCGCTTTCCCTGTGGATAATTAAAATTTTCCCCGATATAGGCGAAAGAACTTCTCTTTTATAATCCCAGTCGATAAGTGCGACTACTTCTCCTTTTTTGACTTTATCCCCAGTATTTTTTTCGATTCGATTTAATACACCGTTCACGGGGGAGAAGATTTGAAATTTTTCTTTCACTCTCGATATTCCTTCTTCTTCTACAAATTGAATGAGAGTCCCTCTTTGGATGATCGCAGTTTCGGCATTTACTTTCTTAGGTTTAAAAGAAAGCCATACTAAGAATCCAAGCAAGATTATTCCTATCCCATACTGCATATTCTTTTTTCCAAAGATTGATTTTATTTGTTCTGGTAAATTCATGTTATTCCCTAATTTTTAATATACTGACAAGATCCATAGATTTAATTTTAAAATACAAAATGATAAAACTAATAAACGCAGTAAAAATTGTAGTAAGAAGTGCAATTCCATAAGTTTCAAATGAAATACTAAGTGGAATATTAAATCCCTCCGTTTCAACAGAGGTAAACATCATATAGACAAATCCATACCCTGTAACGCATCCAATCGGTAGAGCGACTATCGTTTGAATTATCAATTCCCCGGCTAAAATAGAAAATACTTCCAGTTTATTAAATCCCAAAATTCTCAGACTACCTAGTTCAAATGCTCTCTCTGATAATGCGATCATCGCTGTATTGTAAACAACTCCAATAGCAATCACACTAGCAAAAATTAAAAGCACTATCGTAGTAGCTAACATACTTCTTGCTGTCATTTCTCCAAATACTTTTAAAGTACCTGCTCTAGTGTTAATTCCTACAATTTTGGGAATATTTTTTAATTTAAACAATAAAGCGGATTCTTCTTTCGGATCGGTTCGTAGAGTTAGTAGGTTAATGGAATTACCCTCTCCTAATAGACGGCTAACAGCATTTCGCTCCATGTACGCTGCTTGTCCAAGAATTTCATCAACGGTACCTTCTATCATCACTTTTACTTTCTTACGATTTCCTTCTAGAATTTCTAATTGGATTTCCTGTCCTACTCTGAGCCCTAGTTTTTGAGCGATTTGAGAATTGATTAAAATTCCTGAGTCAGGTGGAATTAAAATTTTTTCTCCTTTTCCAATTAACCGTCTAAGCTCTGCATCACGGGGAAGACCTTGTAGGAGTAACTCTTTCGTAACCGCTCCTACTCTGATCCTGATAGGAACCATTCGATAACCCTCTGTTACCAATACTCCTTTTTCTTTCGAAATTTCTAATTCCGCCTCAGACGAAACCGGACCGAAAAAACTAATAGTGACTGATTCTCTTTGGAGTAAGTTAAATTGGAGATTCAGCATATTATCCACAGCTCCATACATAAATGTTCCGATTACCATAATCATAACAGATGTAGAAATTCCTAGTGAAGAAAGAATTGTTCTAAATGGTCTCCTAAATAAATTTCTAAGGATCATTTTTCCTTGAGTGGGTAGAGATTTCATCAAATTTTCGAATGGAATTTTAGAGAAAGATTCAGGTATAGGAGGTCTCATTGCTTGTGCTGGATTTAATCTCAATACACTTCTAACAGAAAACAGGGCACCTACAAGCCCAGAGAGGATACCTATAATTACCCCTTGAATGACCAATGTTGGAGTGATTATCAATTTTAAATTTGGGAATTTATAGTATTCTCCGTAAAGAGAAAGCATTGCATCTCCAAAATAAACTCCAAGTAAAATTCCAAGAATAGCACCGGCTCCGCTGATTATAGTAAGAATTTTCCCGTAATGAAAGGCAACGGCTAAGTCACTGTAACCGACCGCTTTTAAAGTTGCAATCTGTTCCCTTTCTTTGGAAATAATTCTAGTTGAAACAATATGAAGTAAAAATGCAGCAACCCCTAAAAAAATCATCGGAATCGCAAATGCTGTTGTTCTGAGTTGCTTGAATTCATCTCTTAGAAACGAGTGTGATGGTAATTTGTCTCTATCGTAAGCGCCTAATCCACCGTAACTTTCTAATTCTTGATCTAGTTGTTGTAACGTAGTTTTTCTCTTCGCATCTTTTGAGAAAGTAAAGATTAAGTCGTTAAATGCTCCTTGCATTTGAAAAGCAGCTTCGAGTGCTTCTTTTTTCATCCATAGAATTCCAAAGTGTTTAGGATCAGGCAGTGGACTGGCTGCGCTAAATACATACACAAATTCCGAGGAAAGGGCAATCCCAACTATATTTAAAAATTTCCGTTTACCTTCTAGTATCACTGCAATTTTTTTTCCGGGAATTAATCCATTAGCCGCTGCAAAATCTTCACTTAACACTACTTCGTCGTTCGTGACCGGTGATCGCCCTTTTGTGATAACCAATTCATTCATTCCCTCCGTGATAGAAACAAATTTTCCCGAAGAAGGCAAATCTTCTTCCGGAAAATCAATGACAGACTCTCGTAGAATCCTCATTCGTATGTCCTGTATTCCGTGGATATTCCGTATTCGCCGCTCTAGAATTTCTGGTGCTGGCTTGGAAGAGGCAAATCCTTCTGCAAAATGGGTGTTATTGTAAAATTTCTCACGTGCATCCCAAAGGGAATCGTATGAACTACCGGAAGCAATGAATATTGCAATCCCAGATGCGACAACTAAGGCTATAGTAATACTTTGGGATTTTAAGGCAATTAGTTCGCGGATTACTTTTTTATTTAAAGTATTCACCAGCTAATTTCTCCGACAGAAATTTTCTTTGAATTCTTTTCGTTAGAAAGAATTGTTCCATCGCGCATAGTAATTACTCGATCAGCCATACCTGTAATTGATGCGTTATGCGTAATGATAATAGTGGTTGTCCCAAGTTCTCTATTTACTTTTGCAATTGCCTCTAACACAATTCTTCCGGTCTTAAAATCCAAAGCTCCCGTTGGTTCATCGCATAAAAGTACACTCGGTCTTTTTGCGATTGCTCTTGCAATGGATACTCTCTGTTGTTCTCCACCGGATAATTGTGCAGGAAAATGATCCATTCGATCTGTTAGATTCACAAGTTTTAAGGCTTCTTCCGGAGTCATAGGATTAGAGCTTAGCTCGGTAACCAAAGAAACATTTTCGCGAGAAGTTAGGCTAGGAATTAAATTATAAAATTGAAATACGAATCCTACATGTCTACGCCTAAATAATGTTAGCCCATCTTCTTTTGCTCCAAATAAATCAAGTCCTTTGAATCGAACAGTTCCAGTGCTTGGTGTATCGAGTCCTCCCAGTATATTGAGTAATGTTGATTTGCCGCTACCAGAGGGTCCGAGTAAAACAACCAGTTCCCCAGAATTCATTGTTAAATTAATATCGTGTAAGGCATTTACATTTACCTCACCCATAGTATAAGTTTTGGAGATATTCTTTACATCAAATATGATCTCTTGAACTATCGTTTCCGTTTGTTGTTTCATAAACTTTAGTTCAGTAAATTTTTCCCTTTTCGAAAATGCTAGTCTGAAAAATAAAAAAGTATACGATTTGTTTGAAATATTTTACTTCCTAAGCGCCCAGACTCCGTCCCAGTTCTTAGGTGGATTTTTTAGAAGAAAATCACAGCGGAGCGCGTAAACCTTGGAAGGATTCGTAGGTCGCCCAGGATAAATTTCTTCGAGTTTATTTGCTTGGATAAAATTCTTTTTTGCTTCGGAAAAATTTCCCTTCGAATACAAGTCCTTTGCAAAATTGTAAATTCCTAAAAGTTCTTTTTGGGTATCAGTTAACATTCCTTTTTTTGAAAGAAGTTCATAAACTACTACTGGAATATTTTTTCCATAGACTTTGATTCTATCAATTTCACGGACTTCAATTTCATTTGCGGTTAACTCGTAAGTATACTCACTTAACAGAGATTCAACTCCATATTGTTTAGAAGCAGATTCTAGACGTGCTGCAAGATTTACATGGTCTCCAATTACAGTCAAATCAATACGAGCCTCCGAGCTTCCTATATCACATAGAATAATTTCTCCCGAATTCATTCCGTATCGAATACGAATTGGATCTTCGGTTAAAATTTCTGACTTTAAATTTGCTTCTGCGATTTTATCTCGAATCTCTTGAACTGCATCAATCAGTTTGATAGCGGATGACGCGTGTTCGTCGCCAATCCAATATGCCATACAGGCATCGCCCATAAACTTATCCACATCTCCATCGTGTTTGTGAATGGTTTTCGTAATGAGTTCAAAAATCGTATTGATTTGTTCGACTACAGAATCAGGCGGATACTTCTCACAACGCGCTGTAAAGTTTACAATATCGGTAAATAAAAGAGAGGCGTATTTTTTTTCTGATCTACGACCGCCGACTCCATTTGTCAGAATTGCTTTTTCGGAGGCGATTTTTGCTGATGATTTGGATAAGTATTTTAAAAGCTGCTTTCTTTCTGCCGCAGTGCGTCTATCTGCGAGTAGCCGCTCGACCGAAGCAAGAAGCGTATCCATCGAAAAAGGTTTACTGATAATACCTGACACTCCCATATTCATAATCATTTTGTAGTCAGCGTTATTATCGCGGGAGGTCAGAATTAAAATAGAAGGATGAAAACCGGTATTCGCATTTTTTAAAGACAAACACAAATCCATCGCAGTTTCTTCGCCTAGCTCCATTTCACTGATGATTAAATCAAACGGATATTTTTGGATCAGATGAATTGTTTCTTCAATGGTAGAAGTAGAGCGCACAGAAAAACCCTGCTTACGTAAAGACTTGGTAATGTTTCCAATGATATGTTCGTCCTTCTCGAGGATAATAATATTTTCCCGCCCGCTCAGAGATTGTTTAAAATGCCGATTGATTCTTTCGAGTAACTCCCCGATCACAACTGGCTTTGTAATGTATTCGTCTACTCCTGCGTTAAATCCTTTTTGAATATCAGATGCAGAGCCGAGTGTGCTTGACATGATGATATAGGTATCTCGCACTTCTGGGTTTTTACGAATCTCCGTGCATACCTCAAATCCATTCATGTTTGGCATTTCAATATCACAGATAATTAAGTCCGGTTTGTATTCGATTGTTAAGTCTAATCCCTCTTTGCCGTTAAATGCTTCGAGGACTTTGTAACCTTCATTTGCAAGCGGTGGAACTAAGTGATTGTGAACCAACTTGGAATCATCTATCACTAAAATTTTATGTGTGTCGGTGAGAAATTTCTGAATTGCATTTTCAATTTCACGAAAGGAAACGGGAACTTGAAAAAACTTATCAGTAACGTTACTTGCATCTTCTTCTGTTTTATAGTCAGACGAAAGAAATATAATTCTAGTTTCATATCCGTAAAACATCTTCAATCTCCGCGCTAGTTCGATCAAATGGTATTCGTCTTCATCAGTTTGCAAAATCAAAAGAGATTTTTTTAACTCGGAAATTTTCATCGTTAATTCTGAAAAACTAATTTTCTCGAAGCTAAATTTATTCAGAGAGAGTTCATTTGCAAGATATTCACCTAACAATGGATTATCCACACAAAGGTAGATTGGATAGTTAGCATTTTTGATTGAAGGATTTTCCATTATTCAATACCTATATAACGTTTTACTAAATCAGTTAGTAAGTCAGGGTCGACTGGTTTTTCTAGAAATTCGTTTGCTCCGATTTTTAATCCGCGCTCTTTGTCCTCGGTGGAATTTTTAGATGTAATTACGATGACCGGAATGCTTTTATAAAGCGGAAGACTTTTTAAGC
>JAGOHK010000219.1 GCA_017996175.1 Leptospiraceae bacterium | reverse complement strand
ATATTTTTAGAGATTACTCTAAATCTAATTGGAAATGAAAAGGATATAGAAGCCGAAAAAAGAGAAAATTCTTCGGATGAGGAAACGATTTTAGCACAGGCAAATGCTTCTGGGGATAAAACTAGAATTTTCTATTTTTACCTCCATCGAATGGTCAAGAGATTCTTCTTAGAGGAGACATACTTAGCACTAGAAGATTCAAAACGGGTAAAAGAATACTTAGCCGCAGGCAGTGGGACTATCGCAGAATTAGAGTTTTATTTCTATTATTCGCTACTACTCATTTCCAATATATCGAAAGCAAATACTGAAAATATTTTAGCAAACCCGGACTGGAAGGAAATTGAAACAAGTCAAGAGCAAATAAAATTTTGGGCACAGCATGCACCAATGAATCATTTACATAAATGGAATTTAGTAGAGGCTGAAAAATCAAGAGTATTGGGCAAACGTTTCGAAGCGGAGGATTTTTATGATCGGGCAATTCAACTTGCAAATGAAAATACATATTTACAAGATATGGCACTTGCCTATGAACTATATGGAAATTTTTGGCAGAGACTGGATAAGAAAGAGTTTGCGCAGATTTATTTACAAAAAGCACACTATGCCTATTATAATTGGGGTGCAAAACGTAAAGTAGAATTATTAGAAAATAAATATCCTACCTTAGCAATTCAGGAAAAAGAAAATAATCTTTTTCAAAAGGGAAGCATTCTGTCCAGAACTACGACAGAAAAAACCACTCATATAGAAGCAAATCTCTCACTTGATCTTTTTTCTATATTAAAAGCATCCCAAATTATTTCAAAAGAAATCATACTTGATAAACTTCTTACTTCTCTAATGAAAATATTAGCAGAAAATGCAGGCGCTGAAAAAGGATTCCTATTACTCGCGCAAGGGGAAAAACTAAATATCGAAACGTATTGGAATGCAAACTCAAATCAATTGGATATGTCTAAATCTATTCTTCTTGAGGATAGCAATCTATTATCCTCATCCATTATAAACTATATTGCTAGAACCAAGAAAGACCTGGTGCTAGAGGATGCAGCAAAGGATGGAAAGTTTCAAGACAGCTATATTAAGACAAATAAACCTAAATCAATTTTATGTATTCCACTTTTGAACCAAGGGAAATTAATTGGAATAGTTTATCTAGAAAATAATCTGACAGCAGGTGCATTTACAAAAGATAGAATTGAAGTATTAAACATATTATCCTCGCAAGCAGCAATTTCTATTGAGAACGCAAGGCTCTATTCTAACTTAGAGAATCTGACAAAGGAAAAAACAAAAGTTACCACAGAAATGGAAATTGCTAGGGATATTCAGACTTCTCTACTCCCAACGAAACCAATTTTATCTGGATTTGAAGTGGCTACTTATATGCATACCGCAGACCTAGTTGGTGGAGATTACTTTGATGTTATCCACACAGACGGCAGAGAATGGTTTTTAATTGGAGACGTTAGTGGACATGGAGTAACAGCTGGTCTTATCATGATGATGACACAAACTGCTATTCACACAATTTTGAATTCATTAAACTCAAAAGATCCGGCAGAACTCCTAAGTAAGGTTAACAAAGTTATTACTTCCAATATACATAAGATGAAATTAAGTAAATACATGACTCTCACTTTGTTTTTAAAGGAGGCAGATGGAGTAATCTATTACTCAGGAATGCACCAAGACTTACTGCTATACACTGCAAAAAATAAAAAAGTCGAAATTATTGAAACAAGAGGAAGTTGGGTTGGATACTATGATTTATACAACGAATACGAGGTGGATACTTTTAAAATGGAATCAAATGATGTACTACTTCTATTCACAGATGGGGTCACAGAATCTACTAACACAAAAAATGAAATGTTTGAAATTGACGGGCTCGTTCAGATTTTAAATGAAAACGGAAATCTTTCTGCAGAAAATATTAAAAATAAAATTCTGAATTCTTTAAAAGAGTTTAAAACAGATGATGATATTACATTCATGGTCTGTAAACGAAATTAATTTTGGATTCGGAGAAATAGTCAAATGCTAAAATTCGGAAACTGTGAAATACTAGAAAAACTACAGGAAACAAAATATACGGAAATTTACAAAGCATTTTATCCTGAAAAAAATACTAATGTAATTCTAAAATCACTCAAGGACGAATTTCCATCTCCAGAGATGTTATCTCGGATTAAAAATGAATTTCAAATTATTTCCCAAATAAACTCCCCTTATTGTATTCATGCATATTCATTAGAAAAAGAAGGAAATCGATTCGGGATAGTTCAGGAGGATATAGAAGGAATATCCTTAAAAGAATATCTCACTGGCAAATTGGAATTATCCGATTTTTTTAGAATTGCACTTTCAATGGTAAATGCAATAGCCGCCGTGCATAAAAAAAATATTATCCATAAAGATGTAAATCCATCTAACTTTATTTATAATGCAAAGACTGGTGTTCTTAAAATCATAGACTTCGGAATTTCAACCACTTTCTCGAGAGAAAATACTACATTAGAAAATCCTAATATACTAGAAGGAACACTCTTATACATTTCGCCAGAGCAAACAGGAAGAATGAATCGTTCTATCGATTACCGTACTGATTTTTACTCCTTAGGTATCACTTTTTATGAGATGCTTGTAGGCAAATTACCATTTGACTCGAATGATCCAATTGAGCTTGTGCATTCTCATATCGCAAAACAAGCTTTAGCCCCTGCCGAAATAAATTCAACAATTCCCATTCCATTGTCAGATCTCATTATGAAATTAATATCTAAAACGGCAGAAGAAAGATATTTAAGTTGCTCTGGATTAAAATTTGACATGGAAGTTTTAAGCTCTGGCGTAATAAATTATAAGGAGGAGTTTCCAAAACTAGGATTAAAAGATATTTCCGATAAGTTTCAAATTCCCCAAAAACTGTACGGTAGAGAAAAGGAAATACAAATTTTACTTTCTTCCTTTGAAGAAATAAATCAAACCTTTGACAATTCTGTATCTCAATTCCTTCTTGTATCAGGATATTCAGGTATCGGTAAATCATCATTAGTCGCAGAAATATACAAACCAATCACAGAAAAAAGAGGATTCTTTATTTCTGGAAAATTTGATCAATTCCAAAGAAATATTCCTTACAGCGCCATAGTGAATGCATTTAGAGGTTTAATTAACCAACTTCTGACAGAAAATGAAGAGACCCTACAAATATGGAAAACAAAATTACTAGAAAGTTTTGATTCCAAAGGGCGTGTAGTATCGGACGTAATACCCGAAATTGAACTAATTGTCGGCGAACAACCGTTAGTCCCAGATTTACCATCAGTAGAGTCCAGAGCTCGTTTTAATATGGTTTTTCAAAATTTCATTCGAGTATTCTCCTCCAAAGATCATCCACTTGTAATATTCTTGGACGACTTGCAATGGGCAGACTCAGCCACATTAAAACTAATTGAGCTAATCACGAACGATAAAGATTTAAGTCATTTATTTTTAATTGGAGCATACAGAGACAACGAGGTAAGTGCAAC
>JAGOHK010000023.1:21722-50160 GCA_017996175.1 Leptospiraceae bacterium | reverse complement strand
GCCAGTAGAAAGCAAACAATATCCGGTTGTGTTTTCCAATCGAGTTAGCTCTGGAATTATTGGAATGTTTTTGGCTCCTTATTACGCTGAATTAGTCCAGAAAGGACAATCCCGATTAGCCGACAAAATCGGACAAAAAATTGCTTCAGAAGATTTTACCATGACTTGCGATCCACATATTCCTGGCTTCCCCGGCTCAAGGCTTTTTGACAGTGAAGGCGTTGCTACTAAAAAGACTCCGATTGTAAAAAATGGAATTTTACAAACCTTCCTCTATAACCTAGAGTCATCCAAAAAAGCAGGAATCGCCCCAACTGGAAATGGTAGTCGCTCCTACGCTGGAAAAGCAGGAACAAGCACATCGAATCTAATCGTAGACAAAGGTACAAAGTCTGTCGAGGAGTTACTCTCCATTTACCCCGAATGTCTTTTTATCACCAAACTCGAAGGTTCGTCAGGATGCTCTGCTATTTCTGGTGAAATTTCTATTGGTGTTCAAGGATTTTTATATAAAGACGGAAAGCGCATAAGACCAGTTGACCGCATTACTCTGAATTCGAATTACTTTGACTTACTTCACTTGATTCGCGGATTTTCCAATGAATACAATGATGCTTTTAGCTCTGTGAAAATTCCTGATATTTTGGTAGAGTCGATGTACGTGGCGGGGTGAATTTTTTATAAGAGTTTCTTAAGAATAAGCAACATCTTTTGCGGGGGTAATTCCGAATAGTCGTTTGTATTCTCGGTTGAATTGAGAAGGGCTTTCGTATCCGACATGAATTGCCGCATTATAGGAGGGAAATATGATTAAGGCACTTTTATTTTTTGTAACTATATATACAATTTCTACAACAATACTTTCGCAACAAAATACAAAGAGGGACAGTATGAAAATCAGACTGGTTTTTGATGAAACAATCCTAACTGCGACAATGATAGACAATCCGACAACAAGGGATTTTATTTCCCTTTTGCCGCTGACGTTGAAATTAGAAGATTATGCTGGGACTGAGAAAATAAGCCAACTCCCTAAAAAAATATCTACGAAGGCGGCACCTGCGGGGGCTGACCCTTCAACAGGGGATATTGCCTATTATTCACCATGGGGAAATTTGGCAATTTTTTACAAGGACTTTCGTTATTCCAGTGGATTGATTTTACTTGGGAAAATAGATTCTGACATAGATATTATAAAAAAGTGGAAAGAATCGAAAGTTGTAAAATTTGAACTTATCAACCAGAATGAAAGTAAGTGACATGTTAGAACATTACAACCATTACCCTACACCTTCATCTTCAATTTCCCCTTCAATTCCTTCATCGCCTGCTGACGGAGTTTAGCGTTGTTGAAACGACGAATCTCATCTTCAGTCTCGGGGATGATTGTTGGAACAGGAACGGGCTTTTTATTTTCATCTAAAGCGACGAACGTTAAATAGGCAGTAGTCGCTCGGACTCGTTCTTGTTTGTAGGGGTTTTCTTTGATTACCTGCACGCCGATTTCCATAGAAGAGGTCCCTGTATAATTTACACTGGCACGAAGAATTACATGGTCGCCGATTTGAATGGGAGAAATAAACGTTAGTCGGTCGACTGAAAGAGTTACAGCTTCACGCTCACAATGTCTTTGGGCAACCATTACAGCAATCAAGTCAATCCAGGACATGATGACTCCCCCAAAGGCTGTTCCGTAGTGGTTGGCGTGGTCTGGCATTACGATGTATCGTGTTTCGATTGCGCTATCTTTTGGGGATTTGGTCTTTTCTGATTTTTGCATTGGTTTTATTTTAATCCCTGCAAATAATGAATTCTATCTTCTCGCATTTTTTTTTCAAAATCAAGAATTGCTTTTTTATTTTCCAATTTGCCAGTGTAGATTAGTATATTATTCTTTCTCTTTAAATAGCCCGTGTTCTTAGCTGGAGAAATAGATAGTTGAATCATTCCCTTCTCTTCTTTTAATTCAACAGCCTCACCTTCGAAAATACCTAATCTATTTCGAATTTCTTGGGGAATTAAAATTCTACCGAATTTATCTACTTTTAAAGTTATTGCACTCATAATATCCCTCCTTTCGAAGATGAAATGAATCTATTGGCAAATTGTGTTCTAGCATTGCCAATTTGTCAATAGAAATTTATCCAATGCTTTGATTCCAAATGCTAAACCAAAAAGGATTGACCTAAGTTTCAAACTAGAAAGTCTATCCTTGTAAAATGAAATCCTTAACGCAAACACAATTATCTGAGATTTTACAATCTCTAGACCAACAAAAAATCTCTTATCGAAGAGATGTAAACTTATCCGTATTATCCTCATTTAAAATTGGAGGAATTTCTCCTTTAGTGATTGAACCTGAGAATAACGAAAGCCTTTTACAAACGTTAGAACTTTTAAAACGAACCGATGCACCTTTTAAAGTTTTGGGTGGTGGTTCAAATCTTTTGATTTCGGACAAACCAGATGATTTTATTACTCTCAGACTTTCTGGGGAGTTTAAGGAATTTCAAAAAATGGAAGATGGAATTTTTTACATTGGAGCTGCGGCTAACACCACACCTACCTTCAAAAAGATTTCCCAAATGGGATATACTGGCGTTGAGTTTTTGAGCACGATTCCAGGTTGGGTCGGGGGAGCTGTGATTCAAAATGCTGGTTGTTACGGCGGAGAATTATTTAACAAGACTGAATTTGTTGAATTTATAAAAGAGGGAAGTCTTCATCGCAGGAAGCGAGATGAAGTTGAACATGGCTACCGGTTTACAGAATTTCTCCGCAACAAAGATTCTATCATCACAGGAATTCAAGTCAAAGTAGAAGCGGGCAATTTAGAAGAAATCGAAGCCTCTCTCAAAGACAAACGAGACAAACGAAATTCTTCGCAACCAGAAAATAAAAAAAGCGCCGGCTCGGTTTTTAAAAATCCTTCTTTGAAAGACGAAGAAGGAAATCCTATTAAAAGTTGGAAACTTATAGATAACGCAGGGCTAAGAGGTGTTATTCGCGGAGGAGCACAGATTTCCCCTGAACATTGTAATTTTATCGTTAACCTCGGAACTGCTACTGCGGCTGATGTCCATTACCTCGTTCAGACAATTCGAGAGAAAGTTTTGTCTTCTTCTGGAATTTTATTGGAACGAGAGATCGAGTATTTTGGAAAAGTGGAGTAGAACTAAATTTATTTTAAGGAAGCGAAAAACTGAAAGATTGGATCGACCTCTGAATCCCAATATTTGTAATCATGTTCTGCGTCTTTAGGATCGTTAAAAGCAATTTTTAATTTAGGATGCAATTCTTTTAGTTTCAGATAAAAATTCTTGGTTTGGATAAAGGGAGAAACTTTGTCTTTCTGTCCGTGTCCGAGGTAAATCGGTATTTTCCACTCCTTTGCATTTCTGTAGACGTTATCCACTGTTTCCCATCTTTCTTTATTCTCTTCGTATTTTCCATACGAGCCTGTCATGAGTCTATCTTTGGGCATAGTCGCTTGGTCAAAGTCACCCGAGATAGATGCTGCTGCCGAAAAAATTTCTGGTTGGGTAAAACCAAGAATAGCCGCTCCTCTTCCTCCTGTAGATAATCCCATTACAAAATTTTTGTTTGATTTTGTTAAGATTCCATTTTGTTGAAACGCAGGAATTAAAAATTCTCTTACCCATTTTCCGCCTGGTGTCGCCGACCATTTTAAAGTTGTTTCGGGAAAGTATTCTGATTCGTAATTTGTTTTTCCCATCTCTGGAAAGATTAATCTAAATCCCTGTTCTTTTGCAGTTTTTAGAATCCTAGTTTTTTTCTGCCAATCATCTCTTGGAAAACTCCATCCATTTAGCACAAGTACATTAGCCACAACTTTCTTGTCTTCTGGAGTGTATACATCTACAGGAATTTTATTTGTGCAAGGAGGATTACTTAGAGTAGCCCCGTTTCCGTCTTTCGGAATACAAACTGTTTGGACTCCGGGTTTAAATTCTATTTTTTCTGCGGACAATGGATATATTATTATCGAAAAGAGGATAATAAGTAGTATGCGAAGTAGTCTATTTGAAGTTGTATTTAATTGATTCATTTTTATAGTTTTGCCTTGACCCATTTTTTTATAGAGACAGCTTTTTTCATATTTTCCAAAATCTCCACGGTCATGTCTTCACTTAGATTGTTAAATTCACTGTCTTGCGATCCTAAAATTACATCATCTATAATATTATCTATTAAAATATTCATATTCTCTTCTCCATTTTCTCCGGTGAGTTTCGAAATAATTACTTCGTTCATTGAATCAAAGATGGCAAGTCCAATATCTTTTGTAATTGTTTCTTTGATGACAGACGGGACTAGTTGAAGAGTAGAAGCATTGTTAGACGATTTTACTAGTGCCTCTGCTAAAAGTTTACGAATTGTATCATTTGCTTTTGGATTAGCTAAACCTTTTTTGATATTTTCAATAATCAATTTTTTTAACTGGTCTCGCCTTGCTTCGACTGCAGAAGTAATTAAATTTACCGATGCACCAGAGCGAATTTCCTCTTGCATTTCGGTCAAAATTCGAACGGTTACCATATCAGTTAATTCTTCTTTGATGATATTGGTGTAATAGGTAACGGTTCGGGTAAATATGTCGTTACCCACATTTGTGAGATTACTATTTTTTAGTAAGATGTACATTGATACTACGCGGAACAAACGGAAAAATCTAAATTCGGCTAACGGTATTAATCCCAACACATCGTACCAATGGTACATTGGATAAAGAAACCAGGCAACGTAAATACGATTTTTAATTGCCAGCCACCATTGGACTAAAAACTCAATTAGAAATAATAGGAAGAATGGTAAATCTAATTTAAAGAATTCGTCTTTGTATTTTCCGTTGAGTCCATAATGTCTATAATAGTTTGTTTGGATGAGCGGGGAAACTTCTTCTTTAAAAAAGAGAACATGGTCTTTTGCCGTTGCCGGGTCATACGTCCAGAACCATTTGAATGCTTCTTTGGAAGAGGATTTGTCTGGACTAATTCCTGATTCTTTTTCGTATTTTAATTTGATTTCGTGTTTTAATTTTTGTAAGTTAGCCGTTAGCCCCGCTTTTTCAAATGGATTTTCCTCGATCATTTTAATCGACTGATCAATTAGTTTCTGTGAGAAAAATTGAACCGCAACTTTCTTTTCTTCTGAATCGGGTGTAGCTAAAATTCTTGCGTACTCATCGACCAATTCTAAATAATCCTGTGTTGTCCTATGCGGCTCTATTCCTAAAAATGGATCATAGAATTGAGTAATGGAAGGTAGATGTGCTAAATAATAAGGTCTCAGAGTTAAATAAGTTAGATCAAAAACAATCAGGTGCAAATTCAAAATAACAGCCTGTAACATAAAAAAATCCCAGAGGAAACGAGGTGAAAAAATAGTACGAATAACTTCTTTTATATTTAACATATTTCAGCAAATTACTTTGCTAAGTCCATTTGGCAAGGATTTCTATTTTTAATTTGTAGAAAAATTCATGGAACTTTTTAACTTGGGATAGGTCATACTACCCGTATTCGACCTAAAATAATCGAGGGCAATTTGTTAGAACTTATCAATGTAAATAAAAATTATACTTCCTCCGAACATTCACTTCATGTATTAAAAAATATCAGTGTAAAAATAGAACAAGGGGAGTTTGTAGCAATCATGGGACCTTCTGGTTCTGGTAAGTCTACCCTTCTTGGAATTGCGGCGGGACTCGACAGGGCGGATACAGGTGAAGTAATTTTGGATAATGTGAAGATGGGAAATTTGTCTGAGGATGAATTGGCAAAACTTAGAGCAGAGAAAGTTGGATTTATCTTTCAAAATTTCCAACTCGTTAGAACACTTTCTGCCATTGAAAATGTTTCGCTTCCTTTAATTATTTCCACAAAATTAAGTGAAAAAGAAATCAAACAAAGAGCTATGACTCTTTTGGAAAAAGTTTCTTTAGGGAATCGCATAACGCATTTTCCTTCACAGTTATCCGGTGGGGAAGAACAACGAGTAGCCATTGCGAGATCGTTTATCAATAATCCTAAAATTTTATTTGCTGATGAGCCAACTGGTAATTTGGATTCTAAAAATGGAAACGCGGTTATGGATATGTTAGTAACACTCAATAAACAAAATAATTCTACTTTGATAGTAGTTACTCACGATCCAAAGGTGGCTGCTCTCGCGGATAGAATTTTAGAAATGGAAAACGGAGAAATTTCTGCTACAGGTAAAATTAGACCAACCTCTAAAAAAGTAATCGTGCGAAATCCTTCTAGTAAGAAGAAAGGCAAACAATGAAATTTAAAGCTAAATTAAGAATATTAGGAAAAGCTAATGAATTAATAAGTTTAATAGCCTGCGATAGCTCGGCTGTTGGAGAGCTGGCAAAGCGATGGGTGGATAAGCCCACCGCTAGGTGTAAACCTCATTTGAGCGGTTGGCTCACCTTTTGTAAGGTGAGTTTACAATGAAATTTTCTTTTAAATCTAGGTTTATCTTACGTGAAATTTTTTCGCGTCCTATCTATTCGGTTCAATTTATTTTAGCTGCTGCGATTGGGGTTGGATCTGTAGTTGGAATTAATTCTTACAAACAAAATCTTTATGAAGCAATTGGAAAAGAATCGCGCAATATAATGGGTGGCGATTTAATGATTGAATCGCCTAACGTTTATTCGAATGAAACAAAAGATTTTATAAAACAGAATCTTCCCAAAGATTCTAAACTTTCTTTTTCAGTTCACTTTGCTTCTATGATTTATACGAAGTCGAAAGAAACTTCCCTAGCAACGGTCAAGGCACTCGATGCAAACTTCCCGTTATACGGCGAAGTGAAAACAAACCCGGAAGGAGTATTTAAACTTTTAAAAAAAGAAGAGATACTTTTAGAAGAAACGCTTGCTAAAAATTTAAAACTAAATTTAGGAAACTTTGTAAACGTAGGCAACAAAGAATTTAAACTAAAAGGATTTGTAATAAAAGAGCCTGGTTCAGTAGGAAGTTTTACAGCTATGGCGCCTACCGCAATTATTACTCTGGCTGGACTTAAAAAAACTGGGTTAGAATCCAGGGGAAGTAGAATTCGTTATAATATATTGGTCTCTCTGCCTTCCGAAATAAATTCCAAACAATTCAAAGAAGATAATTTTAAAACGTTCATAACAAAAGATTTAACTCTTTACCACAATACAGAAATCGGTTCTGGTTCGCAGAGATTTATCAATAGCACATTTGACTACATGAGCTTACTTGGATTATCCGCATTTTTCTTGGGGTGTATTTCGATTTTAATTTCCACCCGCACTCGTTTGAAAGAGAAAACTTCCGAAATCGCAGTCTTAAAATGTTTAGGTGCATCTTCTTATTGGAATATTTCTATTTTTTTAAGAGAAATATTTTTTCTTTCTTTGGTTGGGACAATCATTGGAATTAGTATTGGATACTTCATTCAATTTTATATTCCTGATTTGACAGGCTCTGCTTTTTTAGCTGAAATAGAACCCAAAATAAATCTAAAAGCGTTAGTCTGGGGGATATTTATTGGTATCCTCGTTCCGATTATTATTGGGTTAGAATCCATTTTGAAAATCAGCCGTTTGAGTCCACTGTACGCAATTCGGTCTGAAATAAACGACAATATTCGAATCAAATTTATCCCAGATTTACTGCAAGTTTTAGAAGTTCTTGTTATCTATATTTTATTTTTTTTATTAGCAAGTTATGAAACAGGAGGATTTTTAAAAGGATTTATACTAAGCGGAGTAATTTTATTTCTTCCGATTCTACTATTTTTATTCTATCAATTATTTCGAATTCTAAGCCTACAACTTTTGAAATTAGGAATTTTTGAAAATACATTTCGATTGGTTCTAAAAAAAATCAATCAAACCGGTAGTGGGCTGGCTTTGCCGATTGTCGGAATTGGCTCCGCTTTGACTATTTTGCTTTTATCTATCATGATTAAAACTAGTCTTCTGGGTCTAAGCGGTGTTAACCAACTAGAACGTCGTCCGAATGTATTTGCGATAGATATACGTAGTGAGCAAATTCCTTTTTTAAAGAAAATTCAAAGTCAATTTCCTTCCAAACAAGTTTTAATTTCTCCGATTATCGGCGCTAGGCTTTCTGGTATTAATAATAAACCAATCAGTAAAGAAGAAACAGAGAAAGATGCGGTAAAACGAGATTGGCGCTCTACGGCAAGAACAAGAGAATACTTTTTATCCTATCGAAAAGAATTATACGACACAGAGAAATCGGTAGAAGGAAAATTTTGGGAAAATAAAGGGGAAGAAGAAATTTCTATTGAATACGAATTCGCCAAGACGTTAGGTGTTAAGCTAGGTGATACTCTACAATTCAATGTTCAGGGAATTGAAATTTCGGGGAAAATTACCAATACCCGCAGTGTGAACTGGGCTGATATGAAACCGAATTTTGTTGTCCTATTTTCACCTGGAGTTTTAGAATCGGCTCCATCGTATTATATTACAGCCTTTTTATTGGAGAGTGCGGATGACAGGTATAAGTTCCAAAAAGAATTAATTGCTGGTGCTCCGAACATTACTGTGATTGACGTTGAAAAAGCGATTCAGAATTTTACGTCTATTTTAGATAAAGTTACTAGTATAATTGGTCTTATGACTTCTTTTATTATTGTGTCTACTATATTACTTTTAATTTCTTCTCTTTACTCTACGAAAAGACAGAGAGAGGAAGAAACTTCTCTTTTAAGAGTGATTGGTGCTGTTTCCGGTTTTGTGGTTAAGATGTATTTGCTCGAAGCAATTTTTGTTGGTGTTTATTCTTTTCTTTGTTCGTTCATTTTATCAGTAGCGGCTAATTATATTTTATCTACGTACTTTTTAAATTTACGTTATACATTACCCGTAACAGAAATAGTCATTTATTTTGGATTGACTTTATTTATTATAATTGCTATTTATCTACTGAATTTATTGGGGCTATTTTCTAGATCAGCGAAGGAATTTTTAAAATCAGTTTAGCTTACTACTTTCCCTTGTAGTTATCAATTGTTTTCCTGTGATTGTCGCAAAGTCTATAAAGTTTGCCAGAATATTTGTTGATTCGTTTTACGGGCTTAGCGCATACTATGCATAATCCTAAAGCACGTCTTTTGTTGAACACGGACATAACTCTTGCTGAGCCACTTTGCAAGTATTTACTGATTTGGATTCTATACCCGTTTAACATATAATTGCCTACGCAAAGTTCAGATTCTTTTTTTATGTATTGGTTTATTTTATGAAAGTCTTCTATAGATATTTTCTGCGGATTCTTGCTCATTCCTATTTTCCCTTAGATACCTAGACTGAAAAATTCTAAAAATATTTACAAAAGTAATATTTTTTTTTGAAAAACTTATAGAATCTAATTGTCATTGAGAATCATTTAAAAATTGGATAATTCTATGAAGTCCTTCTTTTAAAATATCTTCGGGAGTAAGTAAGCTTATTACTATCCAACAAGAATTTTCTAAATCAAACATATATCCAGCAAATACGTATGTATATTTTTTTTCTAAGAGTTGACAGGCAAATTCTTCATCATTTAACGATGTATTTACTTTCAGGAGTAAATACCAGCCCCCATCTGGGAGAAAATACTCAATACTATTCTCGTTTAAAAAAATATCTTTTAGTATGTTCGAATTTTCAGATATACGTTTCTTTATTTTATCTTGAATATCATTTGCAGTTTCAAGTAATTTTGGGAGGCATTTTTGGGCTGGTGTGTTTACAGATAAATAACAATCCGAAACAATTTCTAGTCCTGACTTCATTTCGCTAAGAAAATTTTTGTCGCCATTCAGATACATCCAGGATAATTTCAATTGTGGTAATGCTAACATTTTAGAAAGACCATTTAGATAAATACAATTTATATCTGAAAATGGATCCGATAGGTAATAGCTTTCGTAGTAATCCGAAAAAACTTCATCAACTATCAAAACAAGATCATGTTTTTGCAAAATTTTCTTAAGGGTAGTGGAGTCGTGTAACGATAGGCGCGATCCGGTAGGATTATGAGGTTCAACTATTACAATAGCTTTGGTTTTATATGTTATAGAAGAATTTAAAGAGTTAAAATCAATTTCCCAACGAAGTTTATTTGAGGTTTCGGTTTTTTTGGGGGCCAGTTTATAATTTTGCGGTTTTACATTTTCTAGAGTGAATAAAAAGTCGTATAACGGATAACCAGGTGTTGGCACTAAAATTTCAGAGTTAGGATCACAGATAGTTTTTATTATAAAACTCATTGCCTCAGATGTCCCAGAAGTCAGAAAAAAATTTTCTGCGTTCAACTCTCGTCCTTTGTTTTTAAAATATTTTATTAAAGCTAAACGGGCTTCCAATAAACCTTGGGGATCGGGAGTATACGGAAACGCTGAAATTTCTCCGAGGGTATTTTGTATTTTATTGTATTCATATTGGAAAAGAAGTGTAGGATTTGAAACCGTTAAATCTAAAAATTGATCACTCTGTTTTACATCCGTTAATATTCGTGCAATCCTATTCTCAGTTTTATCAAAGTTAAATTTAGAAGATAGGTAGCTCATGTATTTTTTGTAGGAGACATAAATTTAATCAACTCCAAAGAAAGAATTCTTATTTTTTTTGCAATCTTTTTTAGTAACTCGATATTTAATTATTGCAAAATTAAATTAGTCTATTTTAATAACAAACCCTATCAATTGAAAAATTACCTGCGAAAATGCTTATTTGTCCTGTTACGTAAACAGGAGATTATTTGAAAAATTTGTTTTAAAAAAAGTTTTTGAGAGGAGCATTCATGCAATTACTATATATTTTATTTTTTTCCTTATTTTTATTTTCTAGTTCTTCGGCGGCTGAAGATGCCAAAAGTGATAGAACTGCACTTGCTGCAATACTAAAGAATGCTCATATTTCCCAAACGGATATTAAGAATGTTTCGAATCTCGATAAAATGGAATTAGGAGATGATAACCAGATTTCTTACGATGCAGTTTCAGGAAGAATTATTGGTTTAAAATTGCATTTAACCGAATTTAATGATTTAACGTTAGTTGCAACACTGAAAGAACTAAAGGTTTTAATTATTCATGGAAATGAAGATAATGAACGAATTGGAAGTTTGCAAGGATTAGATAATTTAACGAATTTAAAAGTGTTATCTCTTAGAGAACATAAAATACAAAAAATCAAAGGTTTGCAAAATCTAAAAAATTTAGAAAAATTAGATTTAAGCATGAATGAAATTTCTAAAATCGAAGGAATTGAAAATCTAAAGAATCTTAAAAAAATCGAATTAGGAGATAATAAACTTACTAAGATAGAAAACCTAAATTCCTTAACCTACCTAGAAGAACTTTATTTGCAGCGTAATCAAATTTTAAAATTAGAAAATATGGAGTATCTGGTTAATCTCCGTATACTGCACGTATATGAAAATGAACTTTCGAAAATTGAAAATCTAGAGAATCTAAGAAATTTGGAAGAATTAGAATTAGGTGTATGTAAATTCCAAAGAATTGAAGGATTAACAAATCTTAGTAAATTAAAAATTCTAAAACTATGGTACAATAAGATTTCGAAAATCGAAGGTTTGGATTCTCTAGCAAATTTAGAGACTCTCGATCTAAGTAATAATAGAATTTCTAAAATTGAAGGAATAGATAATCTTATTGAAATAAAATTCATCGATTTAACGAACAATAAGATCGCAAACAAAAAATCTGCTAAGAAATACTTAGATAAAAATATTATGATTGAGATGGAATAAGTTAAAGTCTACATAAAAAAGATGAATGCTACAGGTTGTGTAAAAGCATTGCCATGCTTCGATTTGACTCAGCATAAACGCCGGCACAGAGAAATGCGGTTTCTCGTGACATTCTGTGATCGAAAATCTTTGCTTTTACACAGTCCCTAGAACTTATTTTATTTTACTCTAGTTACTATTATCTTATCATTTTTGAGATATTGAATCTTGAATTTTTTACCGACTAATTTTGGATTTGCTCCAGGGAGTCCTTCAATTTTTTCTGGGTCTTCTAATAAATCTTTTGGAACTACTATTTTCTTTGCAAGGTCTGGATCAATATTTTTATCCGTAGCTTGAATTTCTATTTCTTTGCCTGTTTTTGCATCTGTAAATGAATAATTCGTATAACCGGTGTAAACCATTGCATGTTTATAAATTGCAATAACTTCACTAGTAACTTTTTTACTTTTTGCTGCTATTGAAATAGAACTTACTAATAACAGTGATACTATTATATTTCTCATTTTATCCTTCTTTTTCTTAAAAAATTAGTAATCAGCAAGCGTAAAACTGAAAGTATTTCTTAAGCAGCATCTTTAAACATATCAACTATTTCTTTTGCGTGTTTCATTCCATCTTCGATAGGGATTTTAGAAAGAGTCTCTTTTGCGTTTTCTAAATAACGATATGCTTCCTTTATTGCTTGCTCTTTTGTATTTATCGAAGTGAGTTTGTATTTCTTCTTCATACATTTATTTTGATTTAGAAATTCTGCCTTGTCAAGAAATTCTATTCTATCTCAATTATTTTTCATTACATTTACTTTCACATTTTTCATAAATAGGGGCATATAGTCGTATGATTGCTGTATTCATTATTCTTTGTGACAGGAGTAAATTGTATCCGTCTTCTTTATAGTATCCTGAACTGATTGAATAATTTTCTATAAGCGTGCCCGAGCAAATTATATATAGATATTCTAAAGTTGATGAATTGTTAAGATGCGAGTATCTAGGACTAGATTTATTTAAATCTGCTAAAAAAATAAATGAACCTAAGATAATATTGTCATTATTGTTCACTTGTCCAGTAGTATTTCTATAGATTTTGCAATTTATACTATTCGTGTTTGAGCTAAAATCGAAATTAGTAATCGAATATTCTTCGACTCTGGAGAAAAAAATATCAGTATCCAGAACCGAATTAATTTTTGAAAAGATATAAGTTCCTATTTTTTGATATCTATTTGGAATAGATAACACCTGCAATTCATTCGAATTATTTGAATTTAAATTTGAGTTAGAGTGAGTATCCTGAAACGTGTTGTTGGACTCAGATTCTGAAAAGTATTTTTTTGATTCAGAATAATAAAGATTTTCGTAATCGGCTTTTGAATTTATAGTCAACAACAGAATGCTAAAATTATACTCACAACTTTTCTTACATTCACTATCCAATCGATAACAACTCATGAGAAAAAAAGAAATATAAATTAATTTTTTCATAAAAGAAATAACAGTGTAATAAACTAAATTTCCGTTAATTATTTCCGGTTTTCTAAAAATAACAATTGAACTATTTTTTTATTATGGTAATTTATTTCAAATTTTTCACTAATTTCAAAGTCTTATTCATAATCTCGAAAATATTTTTTTGCGTTTAAGTCCTCTAAATTTTGGGGTTTAAAGTATTTCATTACCTATGCTCATGTATCGTTGGAAGAAGTTTATACAGATTACATATTATTTCAAAATCAATTAAAATCCCTATCAGTTTTTTTCGTTACCTTTCCTTGATTAAATCGATTCTTCTACTCTCAATTTTACAATATTAGTGTGGTGGACGTTGTGCTTTAAAAGAAAGTAAATAAATGTACGCATAGTCATTCCGCCAAACAATCCACGAAGGTTGTCTAATTCCTCATCCGTTCTTTTGGATATATGTTTGTTCATTTTATGTGCGGAAGATTCAATCAGTTTAAGTAACATTTCTTTTTTCTTGGGATTGGCAGAATTTGATTTTTCGTATTTACCGTAGTCTGTAATTCCGTGGCGGTTGGTTGGGTCAAGTGCCTCAATAGTGGGTTGCTTAGTTTTCGGTTTCCCAAATAGTTTCAGAATAAAGCTAGGAAGTCCAACCCAAAAACCAAAACTAATATTTGTGCTCACAACATGTTTCATATTTCTTCGCACAGTCCATCCATCCGGTATTGCTCGGGAGCCAAAAAATTCATCTGGCACAGCACGATAAAAATCTATAATTGCTTGGTGGACATCTAGAACTTGTTTATAAAGTTCCTCTTTGGTTTTGCATTCGTAAATTGTTGGTAGTGTTTGCACAATACATATACTTTCAAGAAACCCTAAACCTGCAAACTGTTTTTATGAATTGAGATTTAGTTTTTTTGATTGAAAATAGACGGGTAACCACAACCAATCAAATCATGCTGCAAATCTTATGGAATCAACTCGCGTACCAAGGGGTTCTGTTTGTTTCAAATATTACAGAACACAAACATATCATTCTTGTGAACACACTTTCTATTTTTATTCCCGTGTTTACTTTTTTTAATGTCCTGACTCTCTTTTCTTTTGGAATTACTCCTATTTTTTTATATGGGTCTATAAGTTACATGATCTTATTGCCCATGACTATAGCGCTTAACGCAAATGGGAAAATTTTATTTGCCAGACTTTATGTTTTTGTATTATCCTTTGGATACGTTTTTTTGATCACAGTAATTCAAGGAAATCAAACAAGAGGTCATTTCTTTTTTCTAGCTGAAGCGTTAGTTGTATACTTTGTGTTTCCCTCTTATCAAAAAAAAATAGTTTATTTTTTAGAAGGAATTTTACTTTTTTTCTTCATAGGATTTTCCATTTACCATGATAACCTAGTTCCGCTTTTAGTCTTAACGCCAGAGAAAGTAAAAGTTGCAAGTCTTATCACTGATATAGCTTTTGCATTTATCTTACTCGGATTTGCTTTTTATATTCATAATACATTTCAAAAAACAGAACTCTATGTTCAAATGGAACATGAAAAATCGGAAAAACTTTTACAAAATATTCTCCCCCTTTCTATTATTAAAAAACTCCGAGAAAATCCAGACACAATTGCGGAACGATTTGAGGACTGCACTGTTTTGTTTTCTGACATTGTAGGATTTACCCAAATGTCTAAAACTATGTCTGCTGTTTCGGTTGTATCTTTGTTAAATGAAATTTTTTCTAAGTTCGATGACTTGGCAGAAAAACACAATCTAGAAAAAATTAAAACGATAGGCGACGCATACATGGTCGTCGGTGGTTTACCTGAACCAGATGAAAAACATGCAGAAAACGTTGCCGCATTTGCATTGGAAATGTTAGACGTTATCCGCGATTATAGACAAAAAAATAATATTCCGCTTGAACTTCGAATTGGAATTAATTCTGGTGCTGCGGTCGCGGGTGTGATTGGGAAAAAGAAATTCATCTATGATCTTTGGGGTGACAGTGTAAATACTGCTTCTAGAATGGAATCGCATGGACTTCCAGGTCAGATTCAAGTTTCCGAATCTACCTACACTCTCATAAAAGATTTATTCGAATTTGAAAACAGAGGGCGTATGGAAGTAAAAGGTCTTGGTCTAGTTCAAAGTTACCTATTAACCGCTAAGGCTGTTTAAAAGATTACCACCGATTACACCGATAACAAAACGATATTACTTGGATTCAATATATTCTTTTTCGTTTCATAACGCGCATCGTTTAATCGTATATTTATTTCAACTCCATAACCAATCTAAAAACTATCGTATCTGTTATCGTTCTTTTATCGGTGTCTATCGGTGGAAATCAGTTTTTTCCAAAGTTTTGCCGGTATCATTGGTTCTAAAAGTTGTCCTAGGTAGGAATGATCTACTGGATCAGAAATTCCGAACTTAGTAGCTGGGTTTGGTGGACTGTAAAATGTTCCAAATAATATATCCATAAGTGGAGAAAGGTTGGCATAATTGCACTTACCTCTTAGTTTCAATTCATGGTGCCAGTGGTGCAAATGGGGAGAACCTAAAAGAATTTCTATAAAACCTAAACGTAAATTCACATTGCTATGAATGAATAACGCCCATAATCCTCTAAAAGTTAAAAACCCTATAATTAAATTCAAATCAAACCCCAAAAGAATTGAGGGTAATGTTTCTAATCCTCTAGTATAAATATTATCCAATGGATGTTCTCTGAATGCTGCAATATAATCAACTGTCTCAGCAGTGTGGTGAACTTTGTGAAATCTCCAAAGGAAATCATACTTGTGTTGGAGTCTATGTCCCCAGTAAATAAATAAATCACTTAAAAGGATTACTTCGATTACCCGTAACCAGAAAGGTTGCTCTGAAACTAAAGCCTGTATTTTTTTTAGCCAATTAAAGTTGATTTGTTCGAAAAAAAATCCCAATGTATAAACAGTCAGAGAGTTCCAGGCGAGAGCCTGCCCAAGGTAAAAAAATAAATCAGTAATCCATTCCTTTCGAAATATGTTTACTTTCGTTTGCTTAAAACTTAATTCTAATGGAATGAATACAACTGATAAACCTACTAAATAGAGACAAATATAGATTAGGCTCTCTATCATACGAATATTATTCGTAGTTACCCGGATCGGGAGCTTTGGAAGAAGGCATAACTGGGTATTTTTTCTTTTTCTTGGTTTTAGGTTCTTCTTTTTTTTCTTTTTGTTTTGGCTCTTCGTTTACTTGTTGTATTTCCTTTGCGGGGTTACTATTTGTTTGCTCCTTATTTACATTGGTTTCTTTACTTGGTTCTGGTTTTTCCTTTTTGGGAAAAGTTGGCCCCATACTTTTGCTAGAGGGATGGATAATTAATTCTTCTTTCTTTTCCTCTTTCTCTTTTTTATTTTGTGAATTGCTTTGTGAAAAAAGAATACTTACTGTTAATGCAGAAAATGCAAAAAGTAGAGTGAGTATTTTTAAAATAGGTTTTTGAAAAAATGAGTTTTGGTCTGACATAATTTTTTTCCTTGTTAAAGTTTTTTGTAACTCGATTTCTTTTGGAGACTATGTATTACTAATGCATATTTTATTAATTGTTCAAGCTTAATTTAGTTACTGTATGCTCATGTAATCCTTTTTCTCTAAAGATAAGCTTTAGCGGAAACCTTAAAAGATTACGTAGATTTAGAATGACTTTTTGAACGAGTATGGAAAACATTGTAACAAATTGTTAACTATCTGTTTGAAATTTTGAATATCATTATGAAATTACATCTAAAGAGACTCTTTTTTTTATCGTACTTCTTTATAATAACTTTTATCACTATTCCTATCACTTCCCAAGATCGAGAATTAGAAAAAGTATCTCTCCAATTAAAGTGGCATCACCAATTTCAATTTGCTGGTTACTATGTAGCAAAGTATAAAGGGTATTACAGGGAAGAGGGTTTAGATGTAGAATTAATCGAAGGAGGACCGAAAGCTACTTACGAAAGTGTTTTATCCGGTAGAGTTAACTATGGAGTAGGCGATTCAAAAATTTTACTCGCAAAGATGGAAAGAAGACCAATCGTTGCGTTAGCCGCAATATTTCAACATACTCCGGACGGAATTATTACAAGGGCTGATAGAAAAATAAAAGTTCCACTCCAACTAATAGGTAAGAAAATTATGCTCGGAGAAACTATGATTCCTCCTGCAATCCAAGCATTTTTTTTAAAGGAAGGAATTCCTTTAACTTCATTCACTACAGTTCCAAATGAAAAAGATATTGAGTCATTATTAAATGGGAGTATTGATGGGCTTTTTGGATATGTGACGAATGAGCCATATCAGATTCAATTAAAAGGAGTTAAGACTCATATCTTTCATCCCTATGATTATGGAATTGATGTTTATGGAGATATTTTATATACATCAGAAAGAGAAATTGAAAATCACCAAGAGCGGGTAACTCGATTTATGCGTGCTAGTATAAAAGGCTGGGAATACGCAATGGATCATATTGAGGAAACTGCTGATTTAATTCTTACTACTCAAGAAATTGTAAAAAGTTCTCTTATAACAAAAGAGTATCTTGTTTACGAAGGTAAAACATTAGACAGTTTAATTCTATCTAATGTAATTCCTATCGGTCATATCAATCCTGAGAGAATCAATCGTACCGCGCGCCTATTTCAAAGTTTAGGCTTATTTAAAGGAGAATATTCTCTGGATGGTTTTATTTTTGAGGTAGAACCCAAAGTCGACTTACGTTGGAAAAAGTATTTAGTGATTGGTTCTATGACGATTCTACCTCTCATAATCATCTCCACTATATTAATTATAATTTTGCGGAAATTGGTGAGAATTCGAACTCTTGAACTTCTGGAAAATAAGAAAAGACTTGAGTCAATGAATTCTGAATTAGAGAAGTCAGAGCGAAAGTACAAAGATTTAGTAGAAAATGCGAAAGATATAATATTTTCCCTTGATGGAGATGGCAGGATAATAACGATTAATCGCTCGGTAAAAGAAATCTTAAAATACAATCCAAAAGAATTGATCGGTAAAAGTTTTGCGGAATTAGTTTACAATTCAGAAACTATAAGTCACATGGAGTTGTATGTAGAAATTTTTAAATATACAATTCAAGAAGTCATAACAACAAAAGGTAACATTGCGTTTAATTCAGATCTTTCCAATAAAATGGGAGAGCCATTAGAAGTAAATATTACGCTTCAATATGTCCAAACAGATAAAGATTTCATTATACTTGGAACTGCTTCTTTACTAAAGGAAGATGAACTCTTAAAATTCTGCGAAGAAGAACATCAAGTTTTTAAGATAGGAAATTTTCTGACTCATGTAGATGCAATCTGTCATCGGCTTCCTAATTCTGCTTTAAAATATTCTGACCAGGAAAATGTTTATAATATTCGAATTTGTCTTCGTGAATTGCTCATAAATGCAATCGAACATGGAAATCTAAATATAAGTTTTGATGAAAAAACAGAACAACAGGAAAATGGTGATTATCTGCAATTTTTGATAACAAGGCAAAGAGAACCCAAGTATACAAATAAATTCGTTACGATAGAATATAAAATTAATTCAGAACAAATTAGTTTTCGAATTACAGATGAAGGAGATGGATTCGATCACAAAAAAATGTTAGGTAGAACAAAAGATGATAAGACACTTCAAAACCTTGGTCATGGTCGAGGCGTAATAATTGCCCGTGATTTTTTTGATAAAATAGAATACAATGAAAAAGGAAACTCTGTGTATTTGGTAAAACATTTTACTAAATAGAATTATCCTTACGTCGAACTCACATTAAATACTATACTCCGCACCAAAAGTAAGTTTTCTTTTCATTGTTCTTGGTAACAAAGTAATTTTTAGATTTGGCTCTACATCCATTTGACAAGCTAACCCTTCTGCTTCGCCCAATTGGGAATCTACGAAACGACATTTACAATTTTCACAACTTCCAGCCCAACAATGTTTTTGGAGTTTCAACTCATAGTCTTCTGTAGTGGATACTATATAATGAAAACCACGAAGAAGGTTGACATTTCGGGGAACCATGTATTGTTTTTCATGAATCAGGACTGGCACTAGGTTTTTCTCTGCATTTTCGCCAAAAATCAGATTAAATGAATTGTCGTTTCGTGGAAGCATTTGGTTGACCCTAATGCAACAATATGAAATATGTTAGAAACAAATGAAAGCATTTTTAGTTTTAGACAACGGCGAAGTTTTTGAAGGGGAATCTTTCGGTTACGAAGGTTCCGAAGTAGGAGAGGTTGTATTTAACACCTCCATGGCAGGTTACCAAGAGATTCTAACAGATCCATCTTATCGCAAACAAATAGTCACCCTAACCTATCCAATGATTGGAAACTATGGGATTTGTGCAGAAGACATGGAGTCTGACAAAGTCCAAGTAAGTGGACTCATTGTAAAAGAATACGTCCCGGTTCCTTCTAATTTTCGTTCTACCGAAACACTGGCATCTTTTTTGATTCGTCACAAAATTCCTGCTATCCAAGGAATTGATACACGCAAGCTAACACGCTTTATCCGCTCAAATGGTGCGCCTAACGGTGGAATTTTTATTGCAGACAAATACTCGGATGAGTTTTTGAAAAAAGTAAAAGAATTTCCCGGCATCCAAGGAATGGATTTGGCGAAAGTAGTGAGCACCAAAGAACGATATGAATTTGGCTCCAAGGAAAATAAATCTTATCGTGTTGCTGTTTATGACTACGGGGTAAAGACGAATATCCTCCAATGTCTGAATAATGTTGGTTTTGCGGTGAGTGTATTTCCGGCAGAATTTCCAATTGAAAAAGTAATGGAAGAAAACTTCGACGCTTACTTTTTATCCAACGGTCCGGGAGATCCTGAGCCAGTAAGTTACGGAATTCATTCTGCTAAAAAAATCATGGAACAAAAAAAACCACTTTTTGGAATTTGCCTAGGTCATCAGATTATCGGTCTTGCACTCGGTCGAAAAACTACGAAGTTAAAGTTTGGACACCGTGGCGGAAACCAACCTGTTAAAAATTTAGCCACAGGTCGAGTGGAGATCACAGCGCAAAATCATGGTTTTGCGGTAGTGGGCGAAGACTCATCGGGGGAACCAATCACTCATATCAACTTGAATGACGATACGATTGAAGGAATTAAATCGAACTCCCTTCCAGTGATGGCAGTTCAATACCATCCCGAAAGTTCACCCGGTCCACACGATGCGGAGTATTTATTCCAAGACTTTTTTGAAATGGTAAAAAAGAGTAAGTCTTGAAATTTTGTAGCTACTTATTAAAAATTGCGAGTTAAGATAGATTGTTTGATAACAAATAACGGGTTTGGGCGGTAGCCCAAGTCGCCGACAGGCTTCCCTGTCACCCAAAGGTAACTACGAAGCCGTTAGGCTGAGTAGTTATGATTTTTTTTGATTAAATTTATTGACGTAAAATTGGTTTTCGTAAAGATTATAACGCACAAATAGAAAGAACAAGGACAGACACATGGAAAATAAAGAACAACACGAAAATTTTTGGGGACTTCCAATTGGAAGAGAAGTTACTACAGATGCACTTTTAAAAGATTTATGGGATCCAAGCACGGAAGAAATTTTTCCTCCTAAGAACTTCATCGGAGTTGGTTGGGGTATTAACTTTTACGCAATTGCTAAAAAGGCAGGCGTTATCTAAAATTTGTGATTAGGGGAATTTAAGCGTAAAGCCCAAACCTCTAAAAAATAAAAGTAAAGTTAATCTTACATAATTTTATTATTATCGCATTGTGAAAAATATCCGATTTCTTTATTAAGACTATGAATACCACATCCCCTGTTACAGAAATTTCATTTAACTGCCCAAATTGCGGGAAAAAATCCAAACTCGCTAATTCGATTTCGCATTCTAATGTTCTTACCGTAAGTTGCTATTTTTGTCATAAAGAAACGGATGTACGATGTAAAACGGATGCTGCTACTGGACAAAAAACACTGGTTCCAGAAAATCCAGCACAGACCTTTCATAAAATAGAGCTTTCTTTTTTACCAGAAGAAACTCCTTTACTCAAAAGCCCAAGTTCTTATGCTCCTGAAAAAACTTATCAACCTGTTCTACTCAATCTAAATGACACTGATTCAGAGATGGATTCTCTTCAAATGGGTGTTGAGTTAAGCGGGGAAAATTCTTACAAAGAGAGAAAAGGATTTTTCCAGGGACTCAAGGACGATCTTGTGGACATGCTCCAAATTGAAACTGTAGAAACAGATAGTCATGTTCCCATTTTTAAAATTGTAAAACAACAAAAGTAAAATTCCAAAGGAAAACCAATGAAACAAACGAAACTAGGAAAAGGGGCGAGTCGTCCTGTCACGAAATACGATGAGATTATGAATTTTTTTATGACACCGGCGGATATTCCAATTCGTAAACTTTGGGAGTTAGCAAAAGAATACAAAGTGGATAGGCAAATTTCTCTTTCGTTTTTAGATTTAGTTCTTCCTGTTTATCATCAAATGTTCAAGTCGTTATATAACCTGCATGTATCAGGACTTAGCCATATTCCTGTCGGAAAAAAATGCATTATAGCTCCTAATCATTCTAGTTGGCTAGATGCGCAGCTAATCGCAAGTATCCTACCGCAGCGCGCTTATTTTCTCGCGAAAAAAGAACTTCTCAAAATGCCTGTATCTGGTGTAATGATGGAGCTTGTAGGCGGAGTTGGAATTGATAGAGAGTATGTAGATGCAAGCGGATTAAAAAAAGCAATGGGACTTTTAAAGAAGAATGAACATCTTGTAGTTTTTCCCGAAGGAACAATTCCAGGTGAGGAAGATCTTTCTAGGGATCATATGCAACCAGAAACCGGGCTTCTACATGGAAACACGGGAGCTGTAGTGCTTGCAATCAAAACGCATTCTCCGATTATCCCCGTTGGTATTATAGGGGCTGATGAGGTGTTGCCACCAGAAACATTTCCTAGAATGGAATCACTTCCTGAATTTAAACGCACACAACTAAAAGTTCATGTTGGGGATCCAATTACTTATGAGAAATATTATAATAAAAAAGTTTCGACAGAAGAGACAGAAGAATTAACGAAAGAGCTTATGAAGAAAATTGGGAAACTTGCTGGTAAGAAACAGGCGGCTTCCCAAAAGAAAAGTTAACCTTTAAAGCGAAGTTTTAAGAAACTCTACCAATCTTTCCCATGAAAGTTTATCTGCTGCTGCGTCATACGCCATACCCATAGCTTTATGCTCGGTTCCTGCGGCAGGTCTTGTGAAAGCATGAACAGCACCTGGGTAAGTATAAAATTCGTATTTAACTCCAGCGTCTTTCAATGATTTTTGAATTTGTTCTACTGTTTTTTGTGGAATGAATTTATCATCCCCACCGTGGTGAATGGCAACTTTTGCTTTGATTTTTTTTGCATCCTTTGCGGTTGGAGCGGGTAACATTCCATGAAAGGAAGCAACCGCATTAATTTCTTTACCATCCAGCGCATACTCTAGAGCAGCCCCTCCACCAAAACAATACCCGATGACTGCAATTTTATTTGGGTCAACGTTTGGATTTGCTTTCAAAATTTCGATCGCATTTTGGATTCTAGATAGCATAAGCGGCTTATTAGAAGTATACTCACTCATTAATTTTCCAGCTTTATCGTGGTCGTGGTCTTCTACACGAATTCCTTTGCCATACATATCCATTGCAAAAGCAATGTAACCCAATTCAGCAACTTGTTTGGTCCTTCCTTTGATGTAATCACCTAAACCAGTCCACTCATGGATCAAAAGAACTCCGGGTAATTTTCCATTAACCGCTTTCGGTTCGGCAAAAAATCCTTCAAAGTCTTTATTGTCTTGTTTGTAATCGGTAACTTGTGTCTTTACGTTCGCGCTCGAACATGCTACCATTGAAATTGTTAATAGAAATGATAAAAATAATCTCATGTAAACTCCTTTAGTTTTTTTTTTACTTTTTAAAGAGTATTAAATTTGTCTATTAATCTTCTAATTCCATACCAAGTAGGTTGTATATGTCATGCTCTACTTTTTTCAATTCTTCTATTTCTTTACTAATGAAGTCTTTTTTTTTCTTGGCAAAATCTTTTTCTTCTTGTTCTAATTTCGTTTTTCGTTCTAGTTCTTCTTTATCTTTCTTTCGTTCTGCTAGCTCTTTTCTGATTTCATCCTTTTTTAATTGTTCTTGCTTTTTTCGAATTTCAGTAATTGCATCCGCTTGCAAATCCAAAAATAGTTCGTTGATTGCAAGAGTTCTTTCTGCTAATTTCACAGCCATAGAGAGAGCAATCTCGGGTGAATGATTTAGAAAATGTTCTACTTTTTCGATTTTGATTTCGATTAACGTTGATACTATGCGGGTAACGGCTGTTGCATTCGAAAAAGTATTTCTTAAAATGGCGACATCACCGAGGTAGTAACCAGGCTTATCCTCAACTGCTATTACTTTTCCATTTTTTACGATTTCAATACTTCCATTTACTAAAATATAAAGTGCACTCGGGTACTGACCCTGTGTGAGAATATCCATTCCCTCGGCAAATTCCACGAAGAAGGATTTTAATTTTTCTAAATTTAATCCATCACTCTCCTGAGAGACAGGAGGTTTATGTTTATCTTGCAGAGATTTGACTAAGTCGGGACGGTAGGATTTGTCCACAAGTTGCGAAAAATTAGAGTTTAACTCAACAAGCCTATCTGCCATTTTGCGTGCTAATGCGATTGCAATTTCTGGAGTGTGGTGAAAAAAAGATTCTACTTTTGTGGATTCAATTTCGATTACAACTACGTCAGTTTCTGCTTTTACTGTCGCGCTTGCTGGAATTTTTAAGAGGACAGCAATTTCGCCAAGGTACTCGCCTCGTTTTTTAACTTGGGAAACGCAAATCCCATCCCTATAAACACTAAGCCTTCCGCTAATTAGAACAAATAAAGCTTTGGGTTTTGTGCCCTGTGTTATTAGCTCTGAGCCAGTTTTAAAAGTTTTTTGTAGGTTTTGTAATTTTCCCCAATCGGTTTGACTATTCATTAAGTCCTTGATTTCAGATACTTATATTTTCTTCAACTTTGATTAGAATTTAAAGAAAAAAAAGTCCAAACCTAAAGGGAAAGACGACAGATTAAAAAAACTGTATATAATAACCGTTTATAAACTGAGATTTTTAAATTTATTCAATGGCAAAATAGCTCCATTTATTTCTTAAGTTAGAGTATAGATAAGTTAGAAAATTTTATCCTAACTCAAAAAAGATGATTTGAATTGTTTTAAAAAAATTCTATGAAGGTAAGGGAAAAATGGCATTAGACGCACTAAAGAATTTAGCAGTCAGTGATACAGGATTTGTATTTGATCCTACGACTGGAAATACCTATACGTTAAACGAAACAGCTCTCACTATAGTTCGTCTATTAAAACAAGACAAAACAAAAGAAGAAATTCTGCAATCTATTATTTCTGAATACGAAGTGGATACAGATGAAATCGAAAGAGACTTTTCCGATCTAGTCATTCAACTAACAGAATTAGGATTTTATAAATGAGTAAAATTGTAGTTGCCGTAAGTGGAATGAATGCAGTCGATAGCCCGGGTCCCGGAGTCCCCGTAATTCGATCTTTGAAAGAATCTAAATTAGACCTTGAGTTAATTGGTTTAGCATACGGAACCTTGGAACCAGGTAACTTCATGTTAGATTTAATTGAAAATTCTTTTTTGCTTCCTTATCCAAGTTCTGGTCCTGAAATTTTGCTAGAACGAATTCGCTATATACATTCTATTCGGAAGATAAACGTAATTATCCCCACACTTGATTCTGAACTAGATAATTACATTACCATTTCAACTGAATTAAATACAATGGGGATTCAAATTTTTTTACCAGGACGAAAAGAATTACATACAAGAGATAAAACTTATTTAAAAGAATCTTTAGAAAACACTGGAATTTTACTTCCTGAAACATTTACAGTACAGGATGTTTCAGCGATACGTCAGGTGACAGAGGAGTTAGGCTTTCCTCTTTTTGTGAAAGGAGTATTTTACGAAGCGTATCTTGCTCGAAATTACGAAGAGGCTGTCGGTTACTTTTATGCGATGGCGGGTAAGTGGGGAATTCCTGTTATCTTCCAAAAGTATATTTCTGGAGAAGAATGCAATGTATGCGCATTAGCAAAAGAAGGGGAAATGATTGGAGCTGTGGTTATGAAGAAACTTTTTCTGACAGACAAAGGAAAAGCTTGGGCGGGAGTTACAATCAATAACGAAGAAGCAAAACAAACTTCTAAAAAAATTTTACAGTTCATAAAATGGAATAGTGGTTGTGAATTAGAATTTATCATAGAAACGAAAACTGGAAAAATGTATCTTTTAGAGATTAATCCCCGTTTTCCGGCTTGGGTTTATTTAGCAACAGCGGCAGGTCAGAATTTGCCCGAAGCTTTATTAAAACTGAGTCTCGGAGAAACTGTGGAACCATTTAATTCTTATGAAGTGGGTAAGGTATTTGTGCGGCATAGTTGGGATGAAATTATACCGATGAAATACATTGAGTCCTTAACAGTAAAGGGGCAGTTGTTGGATATTGAAAAAGGAGATAATCATGAGTAAACGTATGTATGTTCGCCCAGTAATTCGTAAACAATACATGGGAGCAGCAAATAAGTTTGGAGGATTCAATATTCCAGAAACAATGCACTCCATAGATGGAGTTTCGATTGAATCTTTATTGGCTAAACACGGTTCTCCGCTCTTTGTTTTTTCCGAAAGTACAATTCGAAAAAAAATATCTGAATACAAACAGGCATTTGAATCTCGTTATCCTTCCTTTCAACCAACTTGGTCTTATAAAACAAATTATCTAAATGCGATTTGTAAAGTGTTTCACAAGGAAAATTTTTGGGCGGAAGTAGTTTCTTCCTTTGAATACCAAAAAGCTAGGAAAAATGGAATTCCAGGAAACCGAATTATATTTAATGGACCTTATAAACCTTACGAAGCTCTCAAACTTGCAGTCAGTGAGGGTGCTCGAATTCATATAGATCATTTGGATGAAATCCGAGATTTATTAACTATTGCAGAAGAGCTAGGCAAACGGGTTGATGTCGCACTTAGAATCAATATGGATACTGGTATTTATCCGTCCTGGAGTCGGTTTGGATTTAATTTAGAATCAGGTCATGCACTAGAAGCAGCCAGAAGAATTACGCACAGTGGAGGCAAATTAGCATTAGTCGGGGTTCATTCTCATATTGGAACTTTTATGATGGATCCTTCTGCATATAAACGTGCAGCAGGAAAGATTTCTGAGTTTTACAAAAAACTAAGAGACGAACTTAGGCAACCAATGAAATATATTGATTTAGGTGGTGGATTTGTTTCTGCTAATAAACTAAAAAATACTTATTTCTCCGGTAGTTCGTTATTACCCTCATTCGATCAGTATGCAGAAGCTATTTGTTCTGCACTTTATGATTCCTTTTCTCCCGAGGAGCCTCCTGCTTTGTTCTTAGAATCAGGAAGAGCTATGGTGGATGAGTCAGGTTATTTGGTTAGCACAGTAGTCGGAAATAAAACCATGCCAAACGGCAAACGAGCAGTAGTTTTAAATGCCGGGGTTAACTTACTATATACCGCAACTTGGTATGACTTTAAAATTTCTCCTGTCAAAGAATATTCGAAAGCTTATGAAGATGTAACTTTATACGGACCACTTTGTATGAATATAGATATTGTACGAGAAAGTTGTTTATTGCCTAATATGGCAAGGGGAGATCACCTAGTAATTCATCCTGTTGGCGCATACAATGTTACCCAGTGGATGCAATTTATTGAAATGCGACCGGCGGTGGTTCTGATTCAAGCTGATGGAACTGTAAAACAAATTCGCCGAAGAGAAACGGTAGACGATATTAACGCAATGGAAATAGAATAGATAGATGAAATTTTTAAAAACAATTTTCTTTTCAACTTTAACTGCATATTCTTCGGTGTTGTTTAATGCGAATCCGTATTTTGGATTTTTTATTTTTTTATCGACTTTATTTAATCCATCAGCAGCATTTACCGGTTTACTTGGAATTTTATTTTCAAATTTGCTGGCTTTATTTTTAGGAGTGAATGAAGAGAGAATCAAGAAAGGATTATATGGATTTAATGGGCTTCTGGTTGGCTTATCCGTTAGCCTCTATCATAACGTTGATTTTAACTTAGTATTAATGTTGTTTGCCGCTATTGTGTTACTAGTATTTTTAACATTGGCGCTTGAGTATATGTTTTCTTATTTTTTAGGCTTACCGGCATTATCCATTCCGTTTGTATTCGTGAGTATAATCATTTATTTTTCTTTTTACGACTACCACGCATTTACCTCTCGAGCTCCTTATGTATTTCCATTCGATTCTTATTTTCCTGAAATTCCATTCTATATTAAATATTATATTAAAAGTTTAGGAGGAATTTTTTTCCAATCGAGTCCGTGGGCTGGACTTATTATTACTTTTATACTATTTGTTTCTAGCCGAATCGCTTTTTTACTTTCTGTGTTAGGTTTTTCAGTGGGAATGTTATTTCATGTAACTCTGAATGGAAATATTACGGATCTTTCTACCGGAGTAGTCGGGTTTAATTATATATTATCCGCTATTGCAGTCGGTGGAATTTTTTTAATTCCTTCCCCCGCTACATTTTTGCTCGCGGCTCTTGCAGCCATGGTGAGTGCACTGATTTCTTCTTTTACAAAAGTTTTTTTTGTTCAATTTAATATTCCCGTTCTTGCGCTTCCATTTACTTCGGTGACTCTGCTATTTATATACGCAACAAGGCTTCTGCGAAATAGAAATTTTGTCTCTGTGGATTTTTTACCTGGTTTACCAGAAGCAAATTTAGATTATTATAAAACTAGGCTCCAAAGATTTGGAATTAGTGGCTTATATATTCGTCTACCGTTTTCCGGAAAATGGAAAGTATCCCAGGGATACGGTGGGAAGTATACCCATCAAGATTCTTGGAAAGAAAGTCTTGATTTTATGGCGATTGATGCAGATGGAAAAATTCGAAAAGGAAAAGATAATTCTTTAGAAGATTTTTATACTTACGGTTTAACTGTATTAGCCCCTTGTGCGGGAAGGGTAATCAA
>JAGOHK010000023.1:0-21622 GCA_017996175.1 Leptospiraceae bacterium | reverse complement strand
TTATTTAAAGACTTGTTACATCCTTTTAGTGATAGTGTCGGATTCGAGTGGCAAGGTGAGATGAACGAACAAGAAGGGAATTTAAAATTGTATGTGAAAATTTTACAAAATAATGACACGATTCTCTACGAGCTAAGTATGTTTCCAGATTTTTCAGCTCCTGGAGTGATTGAAGTTCAAAACAAAGAGGGAGATAAATGGATTTTAAAAAAAGTAGAATAATTATTTTTTTGATATTCTTTATATATTTGCCAAGTTCGATTTTTTCTGTTACAATTTCAGATGCTGCATCACTAATGGAAAAAAAAGAGTATCAAAAATCCATAGAAATATTAGATTCTTTGATTACGGATAATCCAGAGTATGCGATTGCGCATCTTTACAGAGGTTACGCTTATATGATGCTCGAGAAATATGAAAATGCGCTCTCTGATTACAAGAAAGCGGATGAAATATCCTCTACAGTGGATTCACTTTTGGGAATTCAATGGGCGCTTCTCGCCAGTGGCAAAAATGATGAGAGTATCGAGGTTGGAAAAAAAATATTAGAGATAGATCCTAATAGTTATTACGGCAAACAAAGAATAGCCGATGCTTATTTGGAAAAGAAAGAATACGCAGTCGCCTCCGAGAAGTATAAAGAAATGCAAGTTGAGTATGGAAAAAATGCAGACTTACTTTGGAAAATTGGTCTTTGTGAATATTATATTGGAAATAAGGACGAGGCAAAGAAACTTTTTCAGGAAGGAAATAAACTTGCGCCGGAACATAAAGGCATCCAGTATTCGTTATCGAATGCGGAAAGCGGTTACTCTTATTTTGCTGTTATTCCTGAATATACTTCTTATAATTTTAAAGGTTCTGATTTTTTAGGTAGTGGACAAAAATATGGTTTAGGATTCTCTTACAGTCCGAATGAAAATTGGAATATAAGAGCGAGTTTTATGAATGATAAAACGGAAAATCTTAATTCTACCAAAGGAGTCGAAAATTATTTAGTGGATCCGGTTAATCTTTTGTACATTTCTAGATTACCACCAAACGCTACTGTAACAGGTTACTACTTAAATTCCGCATATAACGTTTATAATTTGGCAAATCTTCTTACCGCTCAGGATTATGTGACTAATAAATATTATGCGGGAATGTCCTATAAATGGAACGAGCGTTATGCTTTTCATTTTACTCCTCATTTTTTACAATCAAATTCATCCCTGTTAAATGGAGGTTCTGCTCTTCAAGCAGGAATTAGTTATACAGATAAATATACTTTAACTTTTTCCGGAGCATCTATATCTGCCCCGCAGAGTAAAGGGGGACAATTTACGGCTAATTTATATTATCCTTTTATGGAGAAATTTTATTCTTCTTCTACCTTAAACGCTCAGTCGATGACAGTTAAATCGACTGAGTATGTTTTTATTTCCTCGACTCCCTTACTAGTAACTTCTGAGACTGTGAATGTGAATAAAAGTTATGCATTTTTTCAGCAGGAATTTGGATATATGTATAAGTATTTTTATGCAGGTTTTGGAGGAAGATACGGAACAGCTAGAACACCTATCATGGGTGAAAATTGGATTTATACTGGATTTGATTTACTTTCTGGCGGATTCGCTCAAATTGGAATTAAAACAGAAAAGTTAACCCTCCAGTTGCAGTATAGCCAGGATAAATGGTTGGATTCGAGGGGTGAAAAACCAACGTCAGACGCAATCAAATTTATGATTATAGGGAGATTTTAATGAATAGAACATGGTTACTAGTTATTTTAGTTTTTGTTACTCAGATCGTTTCTGATCCATTGACGGACACATATACACAAGAGTATAAGAAGGAGTATGCGAAGGCACTGGAGACAATGGAGGAGTTAAGCAAGAATAATCCGAACGATTATTTTCTTCAACTTAGAACTGGGTGGGTTGCTCTATTGAAAGGGGATTATACAAAGTCGAGCCAATACTATAAGAAGTCCATTGTACTAGCGCCTAATGCTATTGAGCCTCGGATTGGAAATGTCCGCGCACTACTTGCTCTTGGGAATTACAAACAAGTGGATGTTGATTGTAGAACGATTCTTAAACAAGATAGTAAAAATTATTTTGCTAGAAGTACATTGGCTTACGCGAATTATGTGCTTGCTAATTACAAGGAAGCCGAAAAATACTATGAGTCGATTACTCTTGATTATCCTGCTGATACTGAAATGTTAATTGGTTTAGGTTGGTCTCAGCTCAAACAAGGAAATAAAACGAAGGCAAAAGTAGTATTTGCATTCTTACTTAAAATTATTCCGAATGAAGAAAGAGTAAGTTCCGGTGCTTACTATGCAAATAATTAAAGTTATTATTTTCATAATCTATCTTTTATTATTTTTATCGTGTAATGGAATTAAAGAAAAGAAAGTAAAAATTCGGCTTGGCGTACCTCCGCGGGTGAGTTTTTTGCCTGTTTTTTTAGCTATGGAGAAGGGAATTTTCCAGAAAAATGGACTTGATATTGATTTAATTTTAAACGAAAAAGTAAACGAACTGTATTCGGAAAAGAAACTCGATATTCTCTGCACGGGGCTAACAGAGCCTATCCTCTTTTCTTCGGAAGGTCACGCTACACAAATTGTTTACCGGTTCAGTTATTCCATTGCAAATGATGTGATTGTTGCAAATTCGAATATTAAGAATATAGAATCCTTACAGAAAAAAAAAGTTGCTTTTGATGGGGTAAATACTTCCTCCCATATTTTTGTTCAACAGCTTCTTAGTAGAAAAGGAATTTCAGAGGGAGAATACTATGCAGTAAATCTTCCGGTCAATCGAGTAATAGAAGAGTTGGAGAATGGAAGGATAGACGCGGGTCATACAAATGGAATTAGTATTTCAGAGGTAACTAAAAGGGGATGGAATATCATTGGAAAATCTGCGGATGATCCTGATTTGCTTTCAGACACTTTAAGCGTAGACGCTTTGTTTTTAAAAAACCATTCGATTGAGGTCGAAAAAATAATTACATCTATAACAGCGGCAAGAGAGATGTATACCGCTAATCCACAAGAAGCTATCGCTATTCTCTCAAATAAAATCGGAAAAAAGAAAGAAGATATAGAAGAACAACTAAAAGGAATACGATTTTTATCTCTAAGAGAAAATATACAATCTCTAAAAACTTCGGACTCAGATACGCCTAATTCTATTTATGCGCCAGGAACTTCTATGACAGGGAATACGAATCACGGAATGAATTTTAATTTGGCAGGCAAGAAAGGAGGTCTTTTTACAGCAGGTGAAACTATTGTACTTTTTCTAAGGGAAAGAGGACAACTGTACAAAATGCCTATTCTACAATCGATTATCAATGATACTTTCGTAAAAAAACAGGAAAAACAATGAAGCTTTCTTTTAAAATTTTTGCGGTATATTTGGGTTTTACTCTCGCGATATTAGTTCCTACCAGTATACCTGTTTATTTTTCCGTGATTCATTTGGTAGAAGATCAAATACAATTTGGACTTACTGAAAAAGCTAACAATATGTTTGATAAAATGGATAGAGTTTTATTTGAACGTTATTCTGATATGCAAACGATTAGTTCCGATCCAATCTTTTTAAATCCTAAAATTTCCGAAAAGGAAATAACAGATAAACTAATTTCTTATCGAAATCAAAGAAAGGTTTACATCTCGTTATCCTACTATGATAAAAATTGTATCAAAATTGCGGATACGATAGGTTTTGCGCTTGGGGAGAAATGTAAAGATTCTATCTGGGTGAAGGAAGTCTACTCAGATAATCGTATAAGTGCGGCAAGTGATATACAATATTCAGAGGAGTTAGCTAATAAAGTAATCTTATTCGCCGCTCCTGTTCTAGATAATAATAAAAATTTAATCGGTGCGTTAACCGCGTCTATTTCTATCGGTAGACTTCATCAGATCATAAGTAGTACAGAGGAGTTAGAGGAATATGTTCTGATTGATTTGCTAGATCAGGAAGGGAATACTATTTACTCAAATCATTTACCCCAAAAAAAAGATTCAGTTCTAAAACAGACCGAACAAGAAATCTTAACTAATGGGAATAATACTATTTATGCGAAGGCGAACGAACAGGGTTTTTTAGATTTTCCGGGGAATCAATGGCAGTTATTTTTGCAGTATCCAACAGATAAGGCTTTTGCGCCTATCGTTTCAATTAGAAATAAGGGAATAACAATTGGGCTAATACTAATTTCTCTCTCTTTATTAATTGTGTACTTTTTATCTAAAAAAGTAATTGCTCCACTTTTGGTTTTAAAAAAAGCAGCAGATGAATTTGGAAAAGGGGATTTAGAAAAAAGAGTCCCTGTTTTTTCTGAAGATGAAATCGGAGAGTTATCGCTGACATTCAATAAAATGGCTTCTGAATTAAGTTCTAGTTTAACCGAGTTAGAAAGAAAAAATCAAGAACTAGAAAAGTTAGATAAGTTAAAAGACGAATTTTTATCCAATACTTCGCATGAATTAAAAACTCCACTCAATGGAATTATCGGAATCGCTGACTCGATGATCGACGGGGCTACGGGCAAACTCCAAAAAGACTCAGTGAAAAACCTGAGAATGATAAGCGATAGTGGAAAGAGGCTTTCAAATTTAGTAAATGATATTTTAGATTTTTCTAAGTTAAAAAATCACGAAATTATTATTCAAAAGAAACCAGTAGATATAAAATCGATAGCTGAAATGGTGCTCTTGCTCTCTAGGCATCTTTTGAATGGAAAAAATATTGAGTTAGTAAATGAAATACCTGATGATGCACCCGCAGTGCTAGGAGATGACAATCGACTCCAGCAAATTCTACTCAACCTACTTGGAAATGCTGTTAAATTCACAAATTCGGGTGAAGTGAAAATTTCAATGGATAAGTCGAACGATTTAGAGCTAACGATTATTATCTCCGACAGTGGGATTGGAATTCCAAAAGAAAAATTTGATTCCATTTTCCAGTCTTTTGAACAAGTGGATGCGTCTATTTCTCGTGAGTACGGAGGTACTGGGTTGGGTCTTAGTATTACTAGGACACTCATTGAATTACATGGTGGAAAAATTTGGTTAGAATCAGAAGTGGGGGAAGGGAGTAAGTTCTTTTTTACGCTTCCGATTTCAAATGAGAAAGTCAAATCGAATAAAATAGAAGAAGTTATCATTCGCCCACTAGAGGATAATACTCTATATGCGGAAGAATCGAATGAGCTTATTTTGACCAATGAATCGAATAGTAAAATTAAAATCCTAATTGTGGATGATGAACCAATAAATATACAGGTTTTAGAAAATCATTTGAACTTAGTCAATTATGGAGTTTTAAAAGCTAATAATGGAGAAGAGGCTCTCTCAATTTTACAAAAGGAAGAAGTAAACTTAGTTCTTTTAGATATTATGATGCCTAGACTTTCGGGATATGAAGTTTGTAAGACCATTCGAAAAACTCATTCAAGTGGTAATTTACCGGTGATTATGCTCACAGCAAAGAATCTAGTCAGTGATTTGGTTTACGGATTTGAATGTGGGGCAAATGATTATTTGGCGAAACCATTTCAAAAAGAAGAGTTGCTTACTCGAATCAAAACTCATATTCAGATTTCTACTTTGAATAAATCGTACGAGAGATTTGTGCCACATGATTATCTGCAATTTTTATCTAAAGAGAGTATAACGGATGTTAATCTCGGTGATAACGTTGCAACAGATATGTCGGTTGTTTTTTCTGATATACGTTCATTTTCTACCCTTTCTGAGACAATGACTCCGCAGGAAAATTTTAATTTTGTAAATGCCTATTTTAAACGAGTAAGTCCAAAGGTCAGAGAATATGGAGGAATTATAGTTAAATACGTTGGGGACGCGATTATGGCTGTATTTAAAGATAAAACTGAGGATGCTATTGATTCTGCAATCGCTCAAATTAATGAGATGACAATTTATAATGAGAAAAGAGTAGCTAATGGATATTTGCCGATTCAAACTGGTTATGGAATTCATACTGGATTTATGATGCTTGGAATGATTGGTGAAGCGAACCGAATGCAGGGAGATGCATTTTCGGATCATGTGAATTTAACAGCAAGACTCGAAGGACTTACAAAATTCTATGGAGCCTCTATTATCATAAGCTCTACGGTACTTGGAAAAATTCAGGATCAGTCTTTGTATTCCATCCGTTATCTTGACCGTGTTCGTGTAAAAGGAAGAAAACAGCCAATCGAAATCTACGAAGTGATGAATGCGGATGATCCTGTTATCCGCGATAAAAAAAATCAAACAAATCTAGAATTTAAAAAAGGAATCAATTATTACCTTGTGGGAGAAATGAAATTAGCCGAAGAAATTTTTTCGAATCTTTATTTATCTTTCCCTGAGGACAAAGCAGTTTTGCAATACCTGGAACGTACGAGAGATTATCTGAAACATGAACTCCCAAAAGATTGGGACGGCGTCTACGATATGAAAAGTAAATAACTATTAGCCTTTACTTTTTCTCTTTTTCATTTCCTGTATCGTGATAGAATACTACTGATTTAATTTCACCACCTCTTTCTTCACCCGAGTAAATAACTTCTGCACGAGTTTGTAGTGCGGGTGAATACATCTTGTATTGTTGGATGTAATCATATAACTTCAAGGAGTAATCTATAACACCGATCGCTGCTTCGACTCCCATAAATCGTTCTCTTTTTGTAGTTTTTTTCTCGGTTTTTTTTGTGATAACTAACCATTTGTAAAGTCTAGAAGATTGATTGATCTTTTTAATATTTTCCATGTCCAATGTCGCATCCGGCAAATTCGCTTTAGCCTGACGAAAGTGAACTTTTACAGCTTGGGTTGTACCTGCTGTTTCTTTGAGTGCAGTGGAGAGGCTAAGGTCAAATGTATCATCGTCCAAATATTCTATTTCTTTACAGTTTGAATAAATTGTATTACAAACATCTCCGTAATTTTTATGAACAAAATAGATCATCATAATCGTATGATACTTTGGATGAAATAAAACTTTTGCGTTATAATGTTTGGTATGTCTAAATTTTATTGTATTTCTAAATCTATTGTAAATATCCCAACCCAGTAAACCGACATCTTTTACAATCGGAATTCCTGGGATATAACTTGGAGCATCTCGCTGTCCTATGTAATATGGTTCAATGGAAACTCTTCCATCTCGTTTTGAAACTTCTCGGAGATATTCAACAGTATCCACTAGAATTTTATCATCTAGTTTATAATTAAACGATTTCATTCTGACTAAAATCCTTCCGGTATTTTTGTCGAGCAAGTCGTAAATTTTATCGTCCAACTCAGCGTATTTGTTAAAATTTATCTCTACACAATCATGCGGCTTACAGGCAATTTGCTCATTGTAGCTGGGAGATTCTTCTGCTTGTTTCATTTCCAATTCTGTTTCCTTAGAGATGACTGGATCAATTGGTTTTTCAGAAACGTTAGATTCTTTTGATGATTGACATTTTCCAAAAAGTAAAAAACTGATTAAACAAATTTTTATAATTAAATTTAAACGTAATTTCATAAGAATTAATTTGTATCCTCTGTATAAGTCATAACCAAATACATCAAAGCTTCTTCATCGGTTGGATTGGAATATTCATGTGGGACATCCGCATTAAAATAAATGGCATCTTTAGGAGTCAGTTCTTGCACTTCATCTCCAACGCGTAATCGTAATCTTCCGCTCACAACTACAATGTTTTCGGTTGTTCCTGGTGGATGTGGTTCAGCAACCTCATGCCCACCGGGTTTTAAAATCAATTCATAGAATTCTGTTTTTTTGTGACCGGTAAATGGGAATAAGGCGCGAGTAGAAAATACTTTTGTATTGGAGAATAATACTTTTGTGTTCTCATAACGTAAAACTTGAATTCCTTCTCGAACTTTATCTTTAATTAAATCACTGAAAGGAACATTTAAGCCACTTGCAATTTTCCAGAGAACCGAAATGGTCGGTGCACTTTTGCCTTGTTCGATCTGCGAAAGCATAGCCCTGCTTACTCCACATCGAATAGCGAGTTTATCCAAAGATAATTTTCGATTATGGCGAATATTTTTTAGATTTTCTTTAACTGTTTCAATGATATGATCTGATGAGTCTGAATTCGAGTTAGAAATTTTTTTAGGCTCTGCTATTTTGGAAACTTTCTTTTTCATGGAAGAATCATCCAATATAACGGATAAATGTCAACGAAAAAAGACACCTACTTCTCTGTGACTCAATGCCTCTGTGGCAAGGCAATCAGGTAATTATAATTTTTCTAAAATTAACTTTTTGATAACTTTTGCGTCTGCTTTCGCGAAGTTATCAATTTTAATATCTGTGTTTCGTGTTTTAGGTTTGATTTTGATTGTAGAAAGAATAATTCCTTCTACAATCTCTACTCCCGATACATCGCTATATAAGACGAATGTCTCCACATTTCCAAAAAAGTTTTTCACGTTAAACGTAATTCCTTTTTTATCGAATATAACTTCGTCTGGAGTGAGTGGATCTCCGAAAATACTTGCCTTAAAAACTTTTTTGACTGTAATTTCTTTTAATGCCTCTCCGCTGCCCATTCCACCACCAGCAGGATCGGTCAACGTTGGCTTAGGAGGTTCATCGGCAGTAAAATAATATGGTATAAAGTTAAACAAGAAGTATCCCCCAACTATTCCTATGAATAAATATAAATAGTCGTTCATCACTGTTCCTTTCAGATTTGTTAAAAAATAACCCAGCGATAATCCAGATAAAAAAAGAAAAACTTTTCCGAAGTTCATTAGTGTAAGTATCGGCGTTTTTTCTTGTAATTGGTATAATTTATTAAACTTCTAGACAGAATGGATATGATGAGAAAGATTATCCTGTGAAAAAAATGATTAGAAATATCTGTCAGATGAAAAAATGGGGTTTAATTTTATTTCTATATAGCATTTCTATTTCAGTGTTTCCCGAAAAAATAAATCCAAGAACAGTTACTATTTTACGTGAGGATATTGATGAATATCCACTTGGGCTTTCTGTTGAAATAGAGCGTGATACAATTTCAAAAAGTTTTGAAGAAATTCAAGGTTCAACTCGCTTTCAGGAAAGTAAACAAGTAATTCCAAATTTTGGATTTACAAGGGATATATTCTGGTTACGGTTTACGATTGAAAATCAAACACGAACAAAGGATTGGTATCTATATCTTTCTTATCCACTTCTAGATAAAATTGAATTTTACGAGAAAAATGCGGTTACAGGCAAATGGAATATTCGTAAAGCTGGAGATAGTTACTCATTTGGGGAAAGGGAATTTAATGATAGAAGTTTTGTTTTTCCTCTCTCCCTGGATAAAAATAGGAAGAATATTTTTTATCTCAGAATTGAAAGTGAGGGAACTCTACAGTTTCCACTTACTCTTTATTCCCCTAAAAAATTTTTATTTGTGAGAGAAAAAGAAGAATTTGCATTTGGTGTATACTATGGTATTTTACTTGTGCTTGTTGTGTATAACTTGATTTTACTTTTTATGTTACGAGATATTGGCTATTTTTATTATCTTTTGTATGTAATTAATTATGGAGCGAGTCAATCTATACTCAATGGTTTGGCGTTTCAATATCTTTGGCAAAATTCTCCTTATTGGGCTAATATCAGTTTGCCTTTTTTGGGTGGATTTGCTCTTCTTTGGGGAACTCAATTTACTAGAAATTTTCTAAACACAAAGAAAAATGTTCCAATTTTGGATAGATTTTTAATTGGACTCATTGGATGTATGGGTTTACTTATGTTATCCTCATTTATTTTTTCTTACTTTGTCAATATTTATCTATTAGCAAGTTTAGTAATCTCTTTTGCGGTGCTGATTTTTATTGTTGGAATTGTATGTTGGGATAAGGGTTATAAGCCGGCGAGGTATTTTATTATTGCTTGGGTATCCTTGTTATTTGGAGTTGGGATATTTTCTTTTAAAGGTTTAGGAATTTTGCCCACTAATTTATTTACCGAATATGGATTACAAGTTGGTTCTGCAGTGGAAATGTGTCTTTTATCTCTAGGACTTGCCTACAAGATAACAATCATTAACCAAGAAAAGGCAAAGGCAGAACGAAAGGCATTGCAGTATAGGCAGGAATCCCAAGATGCAAAACTTGTTTCTGCTAGAATGGAAGTTGAACTTTTAAAGAATAATATCCACCCTCATTTTTTGCTCAACTCAATTAACGCAACTATCATTTGGTTAGATGAAGATCCGGCTAATGCGAAGAAACTTCTTTCCGCCCTTTCCGAAGAGTTACATTATATTTTAAAACTATCCAATAAAAAAACTATTTTTATTTCGGAAGAAATTCAAATATGTAAACGGTACTTGGAAATTATGAGTCTTAGAAAAGATGTAAAATTTTCTCTTAGAACTGAAGGTATTACCGGTAAAGAACTAATTCCGCCTATCGCACTTCATACCTTGGTTGAAAACGGGGTTACTCATGGTTATCCAGGCAGAAAATCAGGTGAATTCCTATTAACCAAAAAAGTAGATGGCAAAAAAACTCGTTTTATTTTATTCAATGATGGTTTACCTGTAGAGTCATCCAAAGAAACCTCAGGCACTGGAATTAAATACATTCGTTCTAGATTAGAAGAAGCATTTCCGGGCAAATGGGAATTTTATTCAAAACCAGCAAAAGGTGGCTGGGAAAGTGGAATTACTTTGAATTTGTAGATTACGCCAGGGTTTGTGTAAAAATAAAGAATTGAATAAACTGCGAAGGTTAAAATTTCCTAGGGAATTATGCTTTTGCGTAACCTTGATTAATGATTTGACTTTTTCAGAAAGAAATTGCAAAATTAGTAAAAACAACTTTCTAAACAAGAGTGGTCTCTATGCAAAAATTTTTTCATTTTTTTTTGATTCTGATTCTATTGCAAGCGGGATGGAATTGTCAAAAAAACTCTAAAAAATTATCCGATTCCAATTTATTCGTAGATGGCATTCAGTCATCGAGTGGGCTAACTTTATTTACCCTTTTAGATCCATACCCTGTGTTAAAACAACCTTTCAAAAGTATGAGTGTCTATGATTTTAATACTAGGCTGGATAATTCCTTACGAGTATCTCCTAAGGAAGATATTTTAGGAGTTCTTAGGCTAACACAGAATATCCTTTTGAATACACAAACAGAATTACAAACATTATTAGCGCAAACTTCAAATATGCTTAGTCGAATTCAAAGGAATAATCCAACTGCTTACGAAAATATTCAGCCAGTCCTAGAAAGAATACGCTACTATCATCAACCTGTCATTCGAAATATTATTCCGATTACTACCGATTATCTGCATAATGAATATTTGACAAGAAGTGCAACAACAATTAACCGCCAAGTATTAGATTTTGCAAACACACTTGCAAATGATGACTCCAAAGTTACCCTAGAAGACTACCAAGATTTAGTAGTGAAAGGAATTCGGCTAAATCCAGTCATACGAGGGGCAGTAGAAGATGCAACTAACGCATTTTTAGATCCAATTGTAAGTAGTGACAAAAAACTAAAGAACGGACTAATTGGTACTATTTATGGCATAGGGGAAATGCTTTTTAAAAGATCGGGACCTGCAGAAAATTTGACTTCCGAAACTACAATTAAGCGGCTAATGGTAAATATGGAAAAGTATTTTACTATTGGAGGAAGTGGGTATACTGCCACTTATAGTACAAATTATACTAGCCCAGTAGTGATTAATTCTACTGAGTTGAATACTGTTTTTGTTGATTTATATACCAATATCCGCCAACTCATTGTTCCCCCCGCAGTTCCTACAACAAAAGACCCGACTGCAATTTTAATTGATAAATTAGGAGAGAATCTACAACTACTTGATTTTGCTGGCACTACAACTGGAATAGAAAATTCTCTTATGAGTTTAATTTTGCAAGATTCCAATGGGAAAAATAGATACTCAAACCCAACGACGGCTTATCCTGTTTCGGCGCTAGAGAGTTTACTTTTAACTTTAGGAGTTGTGGATAATTTCGGTTATGCGTGGAATACAACTACATTTACCAATGCATATATCACAGGTATTTCTAATGGTCAATTGAATCTTGGGGATAGTCTTTGGGCTTTGCAATCTACTATAGCTGGTGACCCTTTGGGATTTAAAAAAGTCTTAAAAGATAGTAAGGATAGCGGAAAGGTTTTTAAAAATGGAATTACATTAACTGGAACAAATGGAATTGATCTAAATACTCCTGAGCTTGCATTACTCGATACAGAGTCCATTGGAGCAGCCCTTCCAATTGAGTCACCTGGAACAGATGCGATATATAGAAAAACAATCCCTTGGGTTCTAAATTGGATTATTCGAGCTACCTATTCTGGATACGGACCTTACTACAATAAAAATAAGAAAGACTCTAGTGGGAATTTTTTATCTCCGGATGGGGCAATTGCTCGTTATGCGAATCTAGGGGAAAATAGGTATAATCCGACATGGCAGACCGCAAACTATAAAGTTTGCGTTAGTAATACAACTACGACTTTATCTAATTGTAAAGATATTGGAATGGGGGGGCGGGAATATGCAGGTCAAAGTGCTTCTGGGAATCCTGCAAATTCAGGGACTGGATTTACAATCTATGAAATTTCTAAGTCAAATGATGAACGTGCAGTGAATTCGGACGAAGAAGCATTTTACAAAAACTTTCAATGGCTTTTATATGAAAAAAGATTTGTTGTGATAATTCCTGCCCTGGCGAGTTTAAGTGGGACTGCCTTTCGAGAATCACTTTTTATTATCGCAATTGGGAATGGATTAAAAGGTATGATGAGTTTGAAACCATATTGCAGTGGAGATGTAACTACCTGCAATGCGGGTAATGGGTTATGGCTAAAAAATACTTCCATTAGTCTAAAAAATAATACTACAAGTTATCAAGACTTGACTACTGCAAAATTTTCAAACATCGCAGGAGACTCTGTTGTATATATTGAAGGTTGGGGTTATGGTTTTGCAGGGGACAAACCGTTTCAAGAGGCGGAGTTAATTAGCTTAGTATGGCAGCTAATGATTCCATACCCTACTCAGGTATTTGGTCTTATCCCGCCGGTTATTTCTTTTAATTTTCCTGTATTGGAAAAATTGGGATTTACAGGAACAGGGACTGTCCTACCTGCTAGTACTTCTGCAAATTGGGATAATCGAAATAAGCTTCTTCCTTTAATCGTAGCTCTTGCAAAAGCGTTAGACGATCAAGTTGATGTAGCGACCAATAAAAATCCTTATACACTTTTGACCGATTTAAGTAAAACTCTTTCTAGACCATTTTTTTATATTGCTCCGGATCAATACAGTGGCGGCGGAACTCCCAATATCGTAGAATTTCGAACAGCTTATGGGGACTCTATTCGAAATCCAAACGCAGTGGATGCAACTGATTATCAGGCAAATAGTTCTGTTTTTTCTCCTATCTCTTTTCTTGTTGAAAGCCAGAGACGTTTTCAAGATGGAATTTTAGTTTTAGTGGCTAAGACTGATTTGATTACAAACCTTGTTCAGATGTTTGTCGCAATGGGACTTCCCGCAAAAAAAACCGGTAAGGATAAAATACTTCTTGCAGTCCAACAAATTTTAGGAGAAATTAAAATTGATTCTGATGGTGTTACTGCGCCTAATCAGTATAATCTGCAATTATTTGTGTCAGAAAAAATAACAAAACTTGCAGCATACCCAGACACTCGCTCAACTGACGTTACCACTAATGATTGGACTGGAGTGGACGAATCTCTCGCATTTGTGAGAGATTATTTTTCCAAAACATCAGGTTACTCAATTGTAAAAAATATTGATTTTATAATTGGTATGATTATTGATATAGGTCTTTCAAATAATGAAGTGTATTCTCTTTTAGAAATGTTAGACTCTCTTCTTACGAAAGAGGCTAATGGCAAATACTACCTTACAAATGTATTGACTGATTATGTTCCTCCTGTTCTTAGGCAAGCTGCGCCTTACGGACGAAACCTGTTTGGATTATTTTATGGGCTGGCAATTCCAGGAGGGTTTTTCAATTATACAGAGAATAACATGACGTTTGCCCCTTTCACAGTCAAAGAGTTAATATCTGACTTGGAGCGATTTTTAAATTCCGAAATGGTGACTTCTACAGCAAAAACGAGTGACGCACTTTTTTATTCAAGTGGAGTTCTAATTTCACTCTTCGCAGACATATATGAATATGGACGGAGACTGGAGAAACAAGGGTTTCCCTTTGCTGATGGATTAAATGTGAATGAGGAAATGACAGCTTGGGATAGGTTAAACATTATTCTTAGCATAAAATAAAAGTTTACAAAAATACAAAGAAATTGGAATATTGGTATAGAGATATGGGCTACATAAAAAGTTGCTTCGATACAATTTTTGCTGCCTTTCAGGAAAAATTACTGAAAAGTTTATATAAATAATTTAACAAAAATAAAAGCAAAAATCACACAGCAACCGACTTTTTACACAGCCCATACCTTTCTAACTGAGAGGATTTGAAAATGAAAAATTTAGCGAAAAAGATTTCACAGGGATTTGTTGCGCTTACACCGTGTATACCGTTAGTGCTAATGGTTATATTGGGATGTAACCCAGCTTCCGGAAAGAAAAAAAATGACCTTTCTAATTTGATTCCAATTGCTCTCACTGGTGGAAATTCCTCTACCTACACACAACCAAATGACGGAGGAGTTCCTGTTTCTAATTACAATAATACAGATACACAAATCATAATTCCAAATTCTAATACAACTACGACAACGACTTGCGCCCCATCACAGGCAGATGTTGCGTCGCTATGTCTTATTTCTGTGGATAATGTTAACCGCTACAAAAGTCTTGAAATTATTTTTGCAGGTGGAATGAATCGAAAATCAGTTAAGGCTGCTTTTAGTTTGGTGAGCTTAGACTCCGGTGCAATCCCATCTCCCGCTGGGACTGATTTAGATGATTCAGATATTCCCGACAAAGGGGGACGTTTTACTTGGCTTAGTGGTAGAAGATTAATTTTTGATCCTTATAAAGAGTTAAAGGCTAATGAGACTTATCTGCTTACAATTTCTACTCAAGCGAAAGATGCAGATGGAAATTTTATCCCTAAAGAAGTTACAGCTACTTTCAAAACTGAGCATGATTTTCAAATTACAAATTTAATCAATGGTTATACTCTTGGGGGGAATAATGATATTACCTTCAACAAGTCTCAGCCCCTTTTACTAAACAGCACGTTTTCAAATCCACAGGGGGCATTTTCCAATATAGCAAAAATCACTTTAAATCGTTTGGGAAATGCAATTGGGCAAGAAATTTGTAATTCTACATGTTCTGGACTAGTCACGAGCTTTAATCTAAATACATCCGCAGTTCTACCCCAAGAAGGGGGTAATACCTATTACTATGAAATTCAAACCAAAGATAACAAAATCTATAAAAGATTCTTTAGCTTCAATTGGGGAGATGTAGTTTCAGGAAATAGTCTAATTGCTAACGCTGCCACAGGGGTTCTGGACGAGGGGATAATGATGAAACTCCTCGGGCAAGTTGTAGAGCGATTTGTGAAAACAGATTTTAAAATCAAAGATGGAACGGTTAATAAAACTTTTAATGACTTCATGGGTCTGCCCAAGACTAGTGCTAAACGTATATCGCATTGTATTGACTATGGTAATTTTAATTTTATTCGAACTTATGGTGATTCAGGTACGGTAAATGGAGATGGATATTGTGGTGAAGCAGGTGAAAATCCAGGAGCCTTTAAAGGGACATACAATGGGATTTTAACTCTTTGGAGTGACTCTCATTTTGATATGGATGTATATATTTCATCAGCAAGTATACCCGGACTGACAAATGGTTTACAAAGTGTGGAAGCAGCTATGAATGCGACTGCAACGGATAATCTACAGATTGCGCTCAAAGGCAGAAAGGCATTTATTACTTTAGATGTAATTGCTAGAAACAGAACTGGTATTGCCTTACTTATTCCGGGTGGAAGTAAGTTTCATTTTCGAACCAATGTAGAACTAAATAAATCGCCAACTCCTACCTCATTAAGAACGGCAATGACGAATAATAATATTTTTGTGAACAACGGTATATTAGGATTAGCCATTAAACCATTCACTGCTGGAAGTATTAACGACAATAATTTTAGAATTGCGGAATGGGACACTAATTTGGCTGTTGGGAACATGGAGTTAATTGATTCCACTAGTTGGGCAGCAGAGCTTTTATCTATTATCACAGAAATGATTGCAAACGGATTAGTTCCACAAGTTCGTCCTAAAATCGTTCATGCTATGTTAGAAGATGTGGTAGAGAAGGTAGCGCCTAATGTTCTTAATGCTGTGGTAGGCTCTTTACAAAATCCAGGGATTAATCTCAATTTACCTAATTATTTACCTACTCCACTTGCTAATTTCCCTCTCAATGTAAAAATGAAATTACAGAACGATGCACAGGTCAGAGTAAATGGGGCTAATAAAGGATTAGTCGCATCTGTTGATCTTGGGATTACATATTCAGGATCTGCTCCTGCTGGCGGTTATCGAATACAAGGAAGAGAACAAGGAATGGTTTACTTTAAACCAGCGGGTGCGCTAAATAGCAATTATCCTTTTTCTCAAATTTCGGCTAATCCTGGTATGCTGCTTTCTTTACATCCTGACTCGGTAACATTAGCGGCGTACAATATGTGGCGTGCTCGCGGAATAGATCTAAATATGGATGAATTATTTATTGATACAATCAATCAATACGCGGGAGCCAGTGATTTATTCAAATTAACCAAAACTTTACTCCAAACATCTCCTATTATTTCAATTTTAGCTCCCGGTCGCACAACGCTGATTGGAATAAAGAATGATGGATCCGCGAGACTTGCACCAATTGGAGACTCTGATCCTATTACGTTCGCTATTGAGCCAATTCAAGCTCCTGTGCTAAAACTAATTCCAGCGACGGGTACGGGTATACCCAAATTACGCGCTAATTTTACTGAATTACAATTGACTATCGTTGGAAAGAGAACTGGTTCTACTCAATATCCATGTACAGTAGGCTCCATTTTAGCAAGAGATCTGGCTGGTAGCTGTTTTTACACGATTAGTACGGTAAGAGTTAGCATTGATGCAATCGCAAGTTTTGGTTTCAAGGTATTCTCAAATCCGACTGGAAATTCTTCATATAATAATTTGAATGCACTTTTTGTAGAAATTGATCCATACAATAATTTTTACTATTCCATAGATGTTCGTGAGGGTAATACTGTTAATCCTTATGGACTTGATCCGGAAGCAATTCGTAGTGTCGTTGACCCACTTATAAAATCTCTTGTAGTTCCACTTGTGAATAATATACTACGAGAAATTCCGCTACCGGCAAAGTTAGACTTCCCGGCGCTAATAGATAAAAATGCTGGGGTTAGCGGAGGAGCTTCTTGTAAATTAAATGTACAAACTACAGCCATTAATCTTGCAACTACTGCCACACCTTCCACTGAACAATATTTTATGAATCGAGTGCAACCTCTTGGAGGTTTTGCAACGAATCCGGGGAGCCTTGTTGAATGCCCATAAGATTTGTAAAGCAACAGTAGATTTTTTTCTCTCATATTTCTATTTCTACTTGCATAAGTTCTTATAGTCCATATTGTTTGTCCAATGGAAATAGAGGCTAAATTAGAAAAACCTAGTATAGTAAATGGAACCCGTCAAATCAACAATCTGTTGATTAAAATGAAAACCCCGCCTGCAGTGCACTTACCACAGCGACAGCCGTTAGTAATTGGGCTTGCCATTGACAAAAGTTGGTCGATGAAAGGGGACAAGATGGAAGCTACGATTGAAGCAGCGTGCTCGATGGTAAATTGGCTTACCCGCCATGATTATCTGACAGTAATTGCGTATTCTGCTGACGTTCAGGTAGTGCAGCCTCTCATACAACTCAAAGAAAAATCCGCCGTCATTGATAAAATTCGCTCTATCCAAGTTGCGACCTCAACCAACTTAAGCGGTGGCTGGTTACAAACACTTCGTGCGGTCGAGTCTGCTGGAATTCCTAATGCCTATAAGCGTGTCATTTTACTTACAGACGGTCAAGCCACTCTAGGAATTAAAGACCCTCTTCAATTCATTCAAATCGCAAGTGACCACGTATCGCGCGGAGTTTCAACAACTACGATTGGATTTGGGGAAGATTTTAATGAAACCTCTTTGCGGGACATCGCAGTAAATGGTGGTGGGAATTTTTATTATGTAAGTAGCCCTGAACAAACTTCTGAAATTTTCTTCCGTGAATTTGGAGATATTGGAGCTCTATATGCGCAAGCTGTAGAACTCAAATTAAAATTTGCTCCGAATGTAAAGATGCTTGAGATTTACAACGATTATCCTTTCCAAGCTAACGAGGATGGAACGATTTCTATTCAATCTGGGGATGTGCGAGCGGATGATACTCGTAATATCGTAATGTCTCTCGAGATTGATGCTGAGAAACCAATGGATGCTTCTGATTTAGTCGGTATTGATGTCTCTTTTTATAATCTATTTGAGAAAATGCGCTTAGATAAAAAAACTCGCATGGTTCCGTTAGTTAGAAGCAATAAGGAAGTTGAACCAGACAAAGAAGTAATTGTTGAACGTTTGGTTACGTCTTCAGCAAAAACAGTAATTAAAGCAGGACGACTTATCAAGGAAAATGATCCAACTATGGCTCGCACTCTTTTACAAGCTGCAATTGAACGTGTAGAAGATAGTGTCAAACTTTCTCCAGATGTTCTAAGCCCAATCTTACAACGTCTGAAAAATATCGAAATCAAACTCAGAGAAAATTCTGCTACAGCAAGTAAACATTTCATGGCAGAGGGAACTGACTTGTACAGCCGTATGGATATTATCGATACAGGTGGAGTGGATGTACACGATCGTATCTTTGAATACAAAGTAATTGGTGACATTGATCTATATAAATGCCCTGATATTAAAAACACAGTCCAAGCACAAATGAGAGATGGATATCGCTTTGTGATATTTGACTTGCATGATTGTAAATTTATTGACTCTTCTGCAATTGGCGCATTTATACAAATGGTTGGCTGGTTACGCAAACGTGGTGGTGAATTCATTGTGACCAATATCGTAGACAGTGTTCGTAAGGTATTTACCATTACCCGCTTGGAAAATCATATTCGCGTTGCTAACTCTATGGATGAAGCAAGAGATATTGTAGAATCAATTATATCTGCTACTTCTAGATAGTATTATTTTTTCATCTTTTTAAAATGCTGCATTCGTAGCATTTTAAAAAGATGAAAAGTTAATTCTAGCTTTGCTACATAATCCTAATCTTTAATAAAATTCCTTGCGTTTTTGATTCGCTTTGCACGAATGCGGGCGAGTTTTTTCATCTGGTGGTTGTTTAGAAGTTCTCTTGCCTTGAGACCAAAGTCTGGAAGTTGTGATTCACTGGTAAGGTTTGCATAAGATAAATTGTTTCTAGAAAAAGAACTTTTTAGGTTCTCATCCATGTCTGAATAATACATATCCGCCTCCGTGCGTGTTTGAATTATATTTGTGTGTGATCTATATATGTTGTAAGGGTTGTCGACATTCATCCTTGAAGCGTCTAGTTACCCTAATATAACTATCGAATGAATAAAAAAATACTTGAGTCAAAAAAAAATAATTGTACAATTTCTGTACCGATTTAGGATGTACAAAAATAAAGATTTTCTCAGACATATATGTGTATCAAATTAGTTAATAATACAGGCAAAAAAGAAGGAAGATTCGTTAGCTACGAGTATGGTACTGACCTTTTCGGTTATCTATACTTGGATAAATTCAAAGGCAAAGAACGCGGTAAACTAGTAGACAGATGGATTTTAAACGATCTGGGCAGCCTAGTTCGCACACTTGATCTTGAAATTTACAGACGAGAAGTAGAAAATTACGAAAACATAAACGCAGCTTAAGATAAGTCGATAATGGTTTCTTAATTTCGGGCTTTTGTAAGAGTTGCTCTATTGCTATGACTAATTCTTCTTTAAACGAATCCAAATCTTCTACTCAATTTTTAGATAGAAGGATTGGGAAACTTTCCCAAATCATTTCTAAAACCAAAACAAAATTAAACAAACTTAGTATAATTCGATTAATTAGTTTTAGTATTTTTATTTCTCTATCCGCCCTTTACTATTTCAGCAGAACGGATAATCGTCTTTATCTCCTACCTATTTTTATTTCCTTTTTAGTTTTTGTCGGTTTGGTTTTGTATTTTCGAAAAATTGAACTCTTTAAGTTCAGATTATTGTCTTACGAAAATTTATTTAAGCGGGAAACTCTTCGTTCTGAATTTAAGTTAGATACATTTTACGATTATGATATTGCAATCAATAAGTTTGATCTGAAAAATCATTTTCACCGAGACTTAGGAATCTCCGGCAAAAATGGATTATTCACTTATCTCAACACAACAAAAACAGTAGGCGGTGAAAAACTTTTTCTAGAGAATTTACTTCGCTTACATTCAGAAAGTTTAGAAAAAATTCTAGCCCGTCAAAAATTGGTAAAAGAATTTTGCTCTAAAAAAATAATTCCGCTCAAAATCTTACGAATCTTAGAAGAAGCACATTTAGAAGAAAAATCGGATAAGATCAATTTAACGCCTTTGTATCATTACCAAAGTAAGTTTTTTGAAACAAAAAAGATTTTAAGTAAAGTATATAAACCTTATGTAATTCTAGGTTGGATAATAAGTCTTGGACTTTTTTTATTTGATTTACCTTCTATTAGTTTTAGTATTTTTTTTATCAATACGATTTTATTTATTTCAAATAGAAAAGAAATCAGTCACGCATTAAAATCGTTTAAAAATATTCAGGAAGAAATTCCTTCTCTAGAAAATCTTTCCTCCTATTTATCAGGGTCGTCCATTAAATCGGATGCAAGTATTTCTTCTTTTTCCATGATCGATAAATCCGAAATTAAGAAGATGTATAAACGATTAGATAAAATAATCACTCGTATATCTATCCAAAATGCACCGCTCATTCATTATACTTTAAACATGTTAGTTCTATGGGATTTATGGCAATTAACCGCTCTTGCGAAATGGCAAAAGGAATATAAAGAAAGAATCAAAACAATTGCTGAAAACATTGAATTAATTGACTCTATTTTACCTTTCGTAGTTTTGAATTTTCATAATCCGGAATACAAATTTCCAGAAATTGATTCTAAATTCACAGGAATATCTGCGGTAAATATGGGTCATCCGCTAATTCACCGAGACAAAAGAGTTTCCAATCCATTTAAAAAGCTAATTGCAGGAGAAAGTCTGATTATCACTGGCTCCAATATGTCCGGTAAAACAACCTACCTTAGAACAGTTGGATTAAATATTTTACTGGGAATTTGTGGTTCACCAGTTTCCGCGGATAAGATGGAATTTCCTCCGATAGAAATTCTATCTAGCATTAAAAATGAAGATTCATTAGAAGAAGGGATTTCTTTTTTCTACGCAGAGGTAAAACGAATTGCTTATATTCTAAATCGAACCAAGGAAGATGGAAA